>NZ_QBTW01000015.1:0-232816 GCF_003057865.1 Muricauda brasiliensis
CGCCGGGTCGAAGAAAGGGCCGGCCTCGACAACGGCCACCTTTAGGCCGGCCTCCGACAGTACCTTCGCCGACATGCCACCACCGGCCCCGGAGCCCACGATGATCGCATCGTACACCGTAGAATTCTCTATTATCTGCATCTGTTAGTTTGGTTTAATTTAATTGATTGAAATTCAAAAAATTAAGTGAAATGATTTAATCTTAATTACCTTTTGTTCGTTTTAAAGATACTTTTTCTACGAATAAAACCGAGTAGTTTTCTAGTTTTCCTTTGAGTTTCCTGTCCAATAAACCCATCAAAATAACCGATATTTGACAAACTAACTTTCTCAAAAAAATTATTATCATGTTAAGAACCTCTAGCTTCCTTGCGTTTCTTTTTATCTGCATCAATTCCATAATTGCACAAAAGGGCAATATTTCTTCTCTACAGATCAAAGACATTATGCAGGGGGATGACTTTGTCGGCCATAGACCATCCAGCGCATATTGGGCCACTGATGGCAAAACATTGTATTTTGATTGGAACCCGGATGGGGCACTGAGCGATTCACTCTATGCCTACTCCGTAACAAACAAAAAAATTAATAAAGTGGGCTTTTTGGATGCAAACTCGCTTCCTTCTTCACGATTGACCTATAATCAGGACAAAACACAGGCGGTCTATGCCAAGAATGGCGATATTTTCTTACTGGACCTCAAAACCCATCAATTCAAACCTATTACCAAAACACAAGCTAGGGAAAGTAATCCGCATTTTACGGATAACGGCAAGAGCATCGCTTTTGAACAAAATGGAGAACTTTTTACCTGGAACATGGCTTCAGGTCTCCTGGAGCAAAAAACACGATTTGTAAAATCCAAAAACAGCGAACCCAAGCGCGATTCCAAAGATGAATGGCTGTACCAAGACCAATTGGAACTATTTGATGTTTTGCAGGAGCGTAAGATAAAAAAAGACACAGGTGAAGAGATAAGCAATCAATTGGAAACTTTGGAACCGTTGGAGATTGAAACCAAGGGCAAGCCGGTCATCAATATAGAAATGGACCCTTCCGGAAATTTTATCACTTATGTATTGATGGATAGGCCCAATTCCAAAGGTACCATTGTTCCGCATTTTGTAACAGAATCAGGTTACACCGAAGACCAAAATACCCGTTCCAAAGTAGGTGATGAACCCACAGAATATGAAATGTTCGTGTACGACATCAAAAATCGCAAGAGCTATCCGGTGGTTTTAGACAATTTGGAAGGTTTGGATTACATTCCGGAATACACCAAAGATTATCCTGACAAAACATATGAAAACGATAATCGCATCGGTTTTATTAATGGCCCAACCTGGAATTCAAACGGAACAAGGGCCGTGTTGGATATCCAAGCCAATGATTATAAAGATCGTTGGATTGTATTGCTGGATCCAAAAACTGGAAAAGTGGAGCAGCTGGACCGTCAGCATGATGAAGCTTGGATAGCAGGACCAGGCATTGGCAGATGGGGAGGTGGCTCCCTAGGATGGATGCCCGGTGATGACAAGGTTTGGTTCATGTCCGAAAAAACTGGATATTCCCATTTATATACGGTGGGCATCAACAACAAAAAAATGGATGCCCTTACCTCTGGGAATTTTGAAATCTACGATGCTTTCCCATCAAAAGACAAGGACAAATGGTACTTTACCTCCAATAAAACGCATCCCGGAGACCGACAGTTTTATACCATGAAGCTCAAAGGGGGCAAATGGGAGCAATTGACCAACATGACGGGTGGAAATGATGTAACCCTTTCCCCCGACGAGAAGAAAATGGCGATTTTATACTCCTACTCCAACAAACCTACCGAATTGTTTATCAAAGATAACCCGGCGGAGGTCGGTGGAAATCCAGAAGCAGAACAAATCACAAATTCGAATACCGATGACTTTGAAACTTACGACTGGAAAGACCCGGAGATTATCACTTTTAAGGCATCGGATGGGGCAGAAGTGTATGCAAGACTGTACCAACCGGATGCATCTGTAAAAAACAAAGCAGCCGTAATTTTCGTGCATGGTGCGGGCTATCTTCAAAATGCGCATAAATGGTGGAGCTCCTATTTTAGGGAGTATATGTTCCATAATTTATTGGTAGATAATGGTTATACCGTACTCGATATCGATTATCGCGGAAGTGCGGGCTACGGCAGAGATTGGCGGACTGGAATTTACCGACATATGGGCGGGAAGGATTTATCCGACCAAGTGGACGGCGCCAATATGCTGAAGGAGAAATACGGTATTGATTCAGATAAAATTGGAATCTACGGTGGTTCTTACGGTGGGTTTATCACTCTAATGGGAATGTTCAACGCGCCGGAAACGTTCAGTGCCGGAGGTGCAATCCGCTCCGTGGGCGATTGGGCAGCCTACAACCATGGCTACACGGCTCGAATCTTGAACACGCCGGCTACCGATAGTTTGGCCTATAAACGAAGTTCACCTATTTATTTTGCAGATGGATTAGAAGGTGACCTTTTGATTCTTCACGGTATGGTGGACGATAATGTACATTTTCAGGACATGGTTCGCCTTTCTCAACGGTTGATAGAACTTGGCAAAGAAAACTGGGAAATGGCAGTTTATCCTGTAGAGCGACATGGTTTTGTGGAACCAAGTAGTTGGACAGATGAATACACCCGTATTTTTAAACTATTCCAAAAATCACTTTTGGGAAAAGAATAAACGATTGCCTCTAGGGGGGAAACTGAAAAATTTCAACAAAAAAACATATCTTCCTCCCTGAAAATTAACCAACAAACCGCATGAAGGCACTGTTGAAAGCGCTTGGCCCTGGCCTATTGTTCGCCAGTATGGCCATTGGCACCTCGCATTTGGTACTGTCCACCAAAGCAGGTGCCCAATATGGATGGGTGATGGTGATTCCCATTATCTTGGCCAATTTGCTCAAGTATCCTTTTTTTGAGTTCGGGATTCGCTATACCACGGTGACAGAAAAAAGCTTGATTGAGGGGTACACCAATCTAGGAAAGACTTATCTGTACATCTATGCCTTTGTAACGTTGATTTCCACCTTTACCATTTTGGCGGCGTTGTATGTTGTTACAGCTGGATTGTTCATGAACTTGTTCGAGGTAACTTACGTAGGGGCGGGCGCGATTGCATTTGGACTTTTTGTATTTATCAGTCTTTTGCTCATCATTGGCAAGTATCGATTCTTGGAAAATTCCTTGAAAGCGGTGATCACCATACTTTTCATCGCTCTTTTGATTACAACCGTTATGGTATTACAAAAAGGGCCGGTGCCCAATGCTTCCTCCTATCAAAGGCCGGAAATTTTTAACGAGGTTGGCATTTTATTTTTGATAGGACTTGTTGGATGGATGCCCACCGCGGTGGAGGCATCTGGCTGGGTAAGCTTATGGGGCATGGAAAATTTAAAAACCATGAAGAACAAACCGTCTCTTAAACTTGCTCTGCAAGAATTCAACGTTGGATATATTCTGACAGCGGTCTTAGCTTTGTTTTTTATGATCATAGGGTGGATGACCCTGTACGGTACCGGAACGGAACTCAGCAACAATTCTGTGATTTTCGCCGATCAATTGGTCAGCCTTTTTACAACACACATTGGTAGCTGGGCCTACTTTTTTATTGCGGTGGCTGCCTTTGCCACCATGTTTAGCACCTGTATGACGGCCCATGATGCTATTTCCAGAGTCAGTCTCGATGTGCTTCAAAAATTATTTCCCAAAAAAAACATCTACAATGGTAAACATACCTTTGCTTTGATGGTGATTGCCATGGCGTGGATCAACTGGATTGTTATAAGCTTGTTCAGCGCCAACATGGGAAATCTTGTGGCCCTAGCCACTTTCGTCTCGTTTGTTTTTGCCCCGCTATTAGGTTGGATGAATTTAAAAACGGTAACAGGCAAAGATGTACCAGAAGCGTATAAACCAAAAATTGGATTAAAAGTACTGACCTACTGCGGAATGCTCTTTTTATCACTCTTCGCTTTGTACTATTGTTGGATGCTGTTGATTTAATTAATCGAACAGAACATTATCGTTGAGAATCACGACCAAAGAACGTTGATTCTTTCTGTGCAATGTTTCCAAACAAAACACTCCATTGGTACAATTGTTCAAGATTTTATCCTCTCCATAGCCAATGGAATACAAAATACTCGTAGCTGGCACACCACTTTCCACCAGATATTTTTTAATGGCATCGGAACGTGCCTGAGTAAGCTTAAAATTGGTGCTGCTTCCTCCTCGACTATCCGTATAGGTTTCTATTCGTAGTTGCGCATCTGGGAATGCTTGCACGAAGTCAACAACTTTGGTAAGCTCTTCTTTGATATCATCATTAAGTTGGGTAGACCCCGTTTTAAAATAGAAGTCATTCAACTTCACCACTTTTTGACCTTCCCTTTCTTCCACTAAATCATCATAAAGTGAAACGGGAATATCGAAAGTAGTGTTCTGTAAAGCATCCAATTCATCTTGGACAAACTTCTTGATATATCTTGAATATCGCTCTTTGGATGCATCCAACACCAATTCGCTCTCGTATGGAATTTCCAGACGATATTCACCATTTTCATCCGAAATTGTTTTGGCCAGCATAGCCCCGTTCATATCCCATAGACTGACTTCTACGTTGGGAACTGTTTGGGATGATCCACTCTGGTTTACCACAGCACCTTTAAATGTGATAGTCTTGAGACCTGGCTTTTCATCCACCTTGAACCCATAGATATCATCCTTTCCTTTACCTCCTTTACGGTTGGATGCAAAATAACCCAACAAGCCATCTCCTTCGTTACGGATGATCATTCCAAAATCGTCAAATTCGGTGTTGATGGGCTCTCCCAAATTGATTGGAATCCCAAACCCATCATCTTCTATATTGGATTTATAAATATCCATGCCACCAAGGCCATAAAAGACATCGGACGCGAAATAAAGGCTGTTCTCAAATATGTACGGGGCAACCTCGTTTCCAGGCGAATTGATTCGCGGACCCAAATTGATTGGAGCGGACATTACCTGTCCATTATTGGTGTACACATAATAGATATCCGTACCGCCATAACTGTCCTCAAAATCGGCCGAAAAATAAAGCTTACCGTTAGCATCATCATAAAAGGGATAATAGAAAGAGGTACTCAAGTCCTTCAATAACAATTGATAGGAACCTCCTATCGCTTGTTTGGCAATGGCCAAGGCATTCTTTCCATTGGAGTCAAAGGCAAGTTCCCCATTCTCGGTGTTGGACAGCACATAAAAAATACTGTTCAATTTTGATGAATAGAATGGTGTTGCTTCGTGGTAATCCGTATCCTTCAACGATTTGAACAACTGTACGGAGGCAACTAGTCCAGTAGGCTGAATATTTGATTCGTAAATATGGAAATACCCTTCATTGCCTGGCTCATAGCGTAATTTTTTATTGACTTGTCGTCCACTGGAAAACAAAAGTTTATCATCGTAAAAGCTAGGGGCAAAATCCGTTTGAGGACTGTTTCCGTTCAAATTGAAGATATCATATTCCAACTGATTTTCTTGCGAGCCATTTTCTAGAAGTTGTTTATTGAACTCCATGTTCTCCATTAATTCCTTGGGAAAACTTGACGAAACTTTGGATAAAAATCCATTCGTTTGATCTGTATTGGAATTCTGGGATAGGCTTCTAAGCATCTTGTTGTAATGATGGGCATCCATCAAAGAATCCTTTCCAAAGATTTCCATGTAGGTCTTGGACGCTTTTTCAAAATTCTCGGTTTCAAAATAGGCATCAGCCAGATTAAGGAACTGCTGTTTGGTGAGTACTCCTTTTGAAAGTTGCTTCTCGTAGGCATCGACCGCTTTTTGATATTCGTACTGAAAAAAGAAAACATCTCCTGGGGAATTTCTTTTTTGAGCAAAGCCGAACACCATGCCCAGTAGGCAAGCCCAAAGTGTCAATTGTATGTTTTTTACTTGGCTCATGTTAGAAAAATCTAGGGGAATCTATTTGCTTTCCTTTATTGTCGTTCGATTTTTTACCCTTGGACCTATTGCCTCCGGAACCAAAACCGCCCCGTCCTATATAAAACTTGATGATTGCCTCATGGGAACCGCCGCTGTATTCACCCAGACCATTGGTAGCATAATCGTACGCGTACCCTATGAACATCGCGTTTGAAATCTGAAGTCCCGCCAACCCGCTTACGGCATTGTCCAATCGATACGACCCACCAATAGTGAGAGCATCCAAAAACTGAAAATTGGCCGATAAGTTTACCGTTACTGGGGAACCTTCTAAGTAATTTACCAAAAATGCAGGCTTAAATTTGGTCTGTTCTCCCAATTTGAACACATACCCTCCAATGGCATTGAATTGCATATTATCTTCTACGATGGTCGCCACTTCGTTATTGTATAATGCATTTGTCAAAAAGTTGGGTACAGAGACCCCAAGGTACCAGTCTTCTTCATGGTACATAAAAAGACCTGCCCCCACAGTGGGATAAAAACTATTGTATTTACCCCCCAATATCGATGGGTCCGATGGGTTTTCAAAATTACCCTTGGAATAATCTATATCTAGCATTGAACCTCCGGCATTTAGTCCAAAAGAGAGCTTGGTTTCTTGAGATAATCGGATTTGATAGGAATAAGCAATATCAAAATATGTTTGTGTGGATGGTCCTAGAACATCGTTCACCACATTGACTCCCAATCCCATTTTTTCATTCTTAAAAGGAATATTGGCACCTCCCCTAATCGTTGTAGGCGCTCCATCGATATCCATCCATTGCGAGCGGTACAATCCAATTATTTCAGGACTTTCCACAGTGCCGACATATGCCGGGTTAAAACTACCAATATTATACATGTACTGAGTGTACTGCGGCTCCTTTTGTCCATACACGGTACCAATGACCATACATAGCGTAAGTAAGCATATTACGTATTTCAACAAACCTTTTATATCTGGCATTTTAGTTGTCTCTTACAATTTGTATCCATCCTTTTGACACGTCTGTTCCGTCTCCATTAAGGTCAAGGACATAGAAATAGGTGCCCTTGGGCAAATCACCGTTCTTGCCTGTTCCGTTCCATGAGCTATCGTACCCGTCCATTTGGAAAACACTGTTCCCATAGCGGTCGAATATTTCGAATGTATTATTGGGGAATAGATGGTCACCAACCAAGGTGAGGGTATCGTTATACCCGTCCCCATTGGGCGAAAAAATATTACATATAGTACCCGGATATACACATTCGCTTCTATTTACGTTCACCGTTACAGTGTCGGAGTTGTTCTCTGGGTTACCATCTACAGGTACTGAGGACACCAATGCTACCGTATTCGGAATATCTCCTGGACCTCTTGCTCTTACTGTTATGGTCAACATTGCATTTGAATCGGTCGGAGTCATTTCCGGGATGATCCATTCTCCCGTATCTGGGTTATAGTTACCCAATGATGGTTCGGCACCCAAAAATTCAAAATTTTCATCAAGTATATCGGTGACCACAATATCCATCACCAAATTTTCATCCACATTTTCCACATTTATGACAAAAACTATTTCTTCTCCCAACAAATAAGCAGACCTGCCTTCTACGGTTTTTGTTATGGCCAAATCAATCGCTTCATTGGAAATACAATCTTGTACGGCTATGGTAATCTGTGCCGAAGCCGTTTCTGTACAGTTTCCAACAGTATTCGTGGTATATTCAAAAATGTAATCCCCACTGGGAAGCCCTGTAAAATCGACTATGTTTTCAGCACCGATTGTCACATTTCCTTCTGAAGGATCAGTAATTATTGTCCAAGTTCCAGGATCTTGACCAATAAGCCCATCATCCAAATCGAAAGTATTCGGACCATCATCACTGGAGACATTACATGCTTGCAGTCCATCTATCGGAGCCCCCGCCAAAGGTTCATTGTTCACGGTGACCACCACTTCCTCACGCTCGGAAGCACATTCATTGGATGCCGCGGACACGTAAAAGGATGTTGTTTCCGTTAACTCTCCGGTCTCAAAGGTGGTTCCAGTTGCGACAGGACTTGCATTTGCATCCAAACTATCGAACCAGCTATAGGTTATGGCGCTCAAATCCTCCACCTCAGCGGTAACCGTCAATACAGATGTCCCCGAACCACAGATTTGTTCCGCAGTGGTCTCCACGATCTCAGGTGTAAAATTTCTTTCCAGTTCCAGCTCTAAACTGGCACCGTAGCAGTCGTTGGCATTATCGTAATAGAATCCATAGTATACACCGGAACCGTCCTCTATATTACTATCAATTTGATCATCAACGTTATCCGGAGAAGGGTTTCTGGACCACACCAGTTGTGTGCCCCCGGGCCCGTTCACATTGTTCACATAATTGTCCAAATCCACAAATATGGCCTCGCAGAAGACAGTGGGCTCTGTGGCATCTAAGTTAGGGGCTGCCAAATTGGTACAGGTACCATCGGGGATATCATCACTTGAAATGGTCACTGTGGCCGAACCACTACCTGGGGCTACTGTATAATTAGCATTGGGAACTATGTTCACGGTAACCGTTTCATCAAACTCGACCAGAGGATCTTGCAATACATCGACGTCCAATGTCTCTGAACCATTACCTAAAATAATGGGAATACTCACAGAGGATGGCAATGCAGTATAATCTACCCCTGATGTTGCCGTACTGCTTGCATCGACCTCTAAAAAAACCTGCACCGGAGAAGATAAAAACAAACCTCCTGTTACAGAAATAGTAAACTCACCAGAAGTAAGGCCTGCCTCGCTGGCATTAGGTTCGCTTGCGGTTATAGAAACGGTTTGCCCAAAGCCAACACCGATACCCAATAGTAGAAAAAGAATAAACAAAATACCACCACGATCCATAGCGGCAGATGGTATTGATGAGGTTGTTTTTAGCCGAGCTTGCATTATTTATTGCGTGCTTTTCAGTTATGTTCTTTTTGCCTGCGTGTAGTTGGTAAGTTGGGTGAACCAATATTACAAAAAAGGCAAGGAACAACCTTGCCAATTAGTTTAAATCTCAATTTATTCGGATGAACTGTTTTCCGTGCTTAAGAAACCACTGCGGAACTGGTTTCGGCCTCACCGTGAATTTTTTTCACCAACCCTTGCAACACCTTGCCCGGCCCTACTTCCACAAAGGATGTAGCCCCGCCTTTTACCATTTGCTGAACGCTTTGCGTCCACTTTACGGGAGCGGTCAACTGTAGTATTAAATTCTTTTGAATTTCAATCGGGTCGGATACTGCCGTCGTGGTCACATTTTGATAAATAGGGCAGCTCGGCGTTTTAAATTCTGTTGATTCTATGGCTGCGGCCAATTCTTCCCTAGCAGGCTCCATCAACGGGGAATGGAAAGCTCCGCCCACTGGCAACAACAAAGCTCTTCTTGCTCCGGCCTCTTTCAATTTTTCACAGGCTACATTAACAGCATCCACTTCACCAGAAATTACCAATTGCCCTGGACAATTGTAGTTTGCAGGCACCACTACACCTTCCACTTCCGAACAGATTTTCTCCACTACCTCATCTTCCAGCCCCAAAACGGCGGCCATGGTACTGGGTTGTATCTCGCACGCTTTTTGCATGGCAAGCGCCCGCTGTGACACTAATTTTAGGCCATCCTCAAAGTTCAAGGTGCCATTTGCTACCAAGGCGGAGAATTCCCCCAAGGAATGTCCGGCCACCATATCCGGCTTAAAACTATCCCCCAACACCTTGCTCAAGATTACAGAATGTAAAAAAATGGCGGGTTGGGTCACCTTGGTCTGTTTTAGGTCCTCGGCCGTACCTTCGAACATAATGTCGGTAATGGAAAAACCAAGAATTTCGTTGGCTTTTTCAAAAAGTTCCTGTGCCTCGGAGTGATTTTCGTACAGGTCCAAGCCCATACCTACAAATTGTGCACCTTGTCCTGGAAAAATATATGCGTTCATTGTTGTCGATTTTTTTGAGTGGCACAAAAATAGGGAATATTCAATTTATCGTTTGCTCGATTACTATTGTTCTTTGAACCAACTGGCGTATTTCACGTAATTGTTGGCAATCCTGTCTATTTCTCCTTTGGACAGTTCAGGGCTGATATCCTTTATCTTTTTGGCGGGCATTCCGGCATAAATACTTCCCGCTTCCACATGTGTCCCTTTGGTAACTACCGCTCCTGCAGCAATAATGGAATTGCTCTCCACCATACAGTCATCCATAATAATGCTTCCCATACCCACCAGCACATTGTCCTTGATCGTGCAACCATGTACTAAAGCATTATGGCCTATGGAGACGTTGTTCCCGATAGTGGTCGGGGATTTTTCGTAAGTGCAGTGGATCACCGCACCATCCTGCACATTCACTTTATTTCCCATTTTGATAAAATGGACATCGCCACGTATTACTGCGTTGAACCAAACACTGCATTGGTCTCCCATAGTTACCTCACCCACAATGGTTGCATTTTCCGCGATAAAACAATCCTTTCCAAACTCAGGAGATTTTCCCCGTACCGGTTTTATAATCATGCTGATATATTTTGACTTTGTTTCACCTTCCTCGACATGGGATGATGAATAATTTATTGAAAATACGACAATAGTTCCGCCTTTTTGGATGCCGAAACGGAAAGTTCTTTCCCGTTGGACAACACCACACTACCTCCCTTGCCTTTTTTGTACTTCACCACCTCGGTCACGTTGACCAAATAGGATTTATGAATTCGGGCAAAAGAATGCGATTGCAGGGCTTCTTCAAAATATTTGAGGGTTTTGCTCACAACTATTTTCCTTTTTTCCAGATAGATTTCGGTATAATTATCGTCCGCTTTGCAGAAATAGATATCGGCAACCTCCAACACTTGGAAACCATCTTGTTGGGGCAATGTTATTTTTCCTTCAGCCTTCACGGACCGAGCTTGCAGCACCTGTCCCTCCAAGGCATTCTCCTTTTCCTTGATGGTACGCACATAGTCCACTGCTTTTATCAACTCATCAATATTGATGGGTTTCATCAAATAATAGGCCGCATGATGATTGAGTGCATCCATGGCATATTGGTTGTAGGCCGTCACAAAAATGGTTTCAAAAGTGCGTTCAGGGATTTGGTCCAACAGGTCAAAAGCATTTCCAAAGGGCATTTCCACATCCAAAAACACCAAGTCGGGGTCGTGCTTTTTAATTTGCCGCAGACCTTCTTCAATGGTAGCCCCTTCGCCCAACAATGTGACTTTATCGCAATACTTGGCCAAATAGTTACGAAGAATTTCACGGCTATTGGCCTCATCTTCCACAATTACTGCTTTTAGTTCCATTATTGCTTTTTAAGTTTTAAGGAAACCCTGGTTCCTGTTTGGTCTTTGTTTAAATCAGCAATGGACACATCCACCCGGTTTTTATACATGTCGTTCAAAATCTGGATGCGTTTTTTTATGTTGCCCATGCCCTTGGATTTCTGTTTCTTTTGATTGGTGGTCTTCAATTCAGCGGACCTTTTTCTTCCTATACCATCGTCCTCGATACGAATTTCCAGCATATCATCAGTGACTTGCCGAACTTTGATTTTAAGGCAACCCTTTTCCTCCCTATACCGCAGTCCGTGCCAAATTGCATTTTCTATGTAGGGCTGCAATAACATGGGCGGAATCTGAAAGGCATCCACATCTATTTTCCTATCCACATCTATTTCGTAATCAAACTTGTCCGAAAACCGCGAATGCTCCAATTTCACGTATAGTTCCAACAGCTCCAGTTCCTTGGCCAACGGAATAAAATCTTCTTCTGAATTTTCGAGTACGCTGCGCATCAACACGGAGAATTCACTTAAAAACCGATTGGCACTTCGCTCGTCGCTCTTGGCGATATAGGTATTGACGGAGTTGAGCGCATTAAAAATAAAATGCGGGTTCATTTGTGTCCGGAGCGATTTCAATGCCAGAAGGTTATTGGCAAATTTTTGCTGCCTGTTGCTCCTGTAATACAAAAATGCGGTAAGTGCCATCAGGGCAATTCCAAATATCAGTGAGTAGATAATCCATTTTTGTCGCTTACTGGTCTCCTCGTACAATTGCTGCTCCGTTACCGCCAGACTATATTTGCTCTGACTTAGCTCCCTTTCCTGTTCCAAACTGGAAATTCGGTTTTGTGTGTTTGCAATCTCTCGGTTAAAACGTGCTGCCCTGGAAATTTCCTGCTCCTTTCGAACATATAGGCTATCCACCACGGCCACATAATCCTGATAAGATGCCAATGCCTTGCCGTAATCACCTTTGTAGCCGTACACTTCGGATAATTTTCGCGTAGCGTCCTTTTGCACTACCAGGTCATCATCCTTGTCCGCTTCCACTATACTTTTTTCCAGATACGGAATTGCTTCCTCTAATTTGTCCTGTGCGATATAGGCGTTGGCAATTTTATAATTGATGCGCTGAGAGGTTATGGTATCCCGTGTATTGATTCCCAGTCCTCTGGTGGCCACACTGGCCCTTGGCATCTGCTTTAATTCGTCCAGATTTCTTTTTCTCAATTGGATCTCATCATCATATCGGCTTTTCTGATTGTAGAAATCCGCAACCTTCTCGCTTTCCTGAATCAATCGTTCGGGCGCTACTTCTTTTGACAAGTTCAAGGAATTTTGATAAAACCCTTCGGCTTCTATTACCCTATCTTCGCTTGCAAATACATCAGCAATTTTAGAGTTGAGGTCGATTTCCTTGGGGGAGATTTGGTTTTTTTCCGCAATAAGCAGGCCCTGTTGATAGTACCCTTGGGCCTCTTTCAATTTGTTCAGCTCCTTATTGGCATCGCCTAGAGCTTCAAAAAGCTCGATTCGCTGATAGGGAACCATGTTCCTTACCGTTACCAGAGGTTCCAGCATGGAGATGGCACTTTCATAATTTCCGTTCAGCACGTAAGCACGTCCCAAAAGTATTTTGGTCTTGTTGGATTCTTGAGCTGCCAAGGCATCCTTAAAATTGGTGATGGCCAAATCGTACTGTTCGTGAAACATATAGATTTCTCCCAAAGTTCGCAATGAAGCAGAAAATTCATTTTTATTCCCTGAGCTGCCCAAGGGCTCCATGGAACGTGCGATAAAATCGATGCTCTTTTCCAAATCGGTTTTCTTGTAAGCGTTGGCGGAATCCAAAAACCGTTGATGGTCCACAAGGGAATTCCTTGAACCAACTGCTTCCCGCTTTTGCCTTTTTGAAACTCCACTAGGATAACCTTCCACCAAAACATCCACATCTTCACCAGATTTGATACGGTAACGCACGGTTTCCAGTTCAGGTCCTTCAACCATCAATATATCTCCTACGGAAGCCCTGATAACAAACTCGCCCAAGGCATTTGTAGTGGTAAAGGCACCTTTATCGGTAGATACACGAACTCCAGAAATGGGGGCGTAGTTTTCCTTGCCCTTTACCGAGCCCTTGATCTGTATTTGACCCTGTGCATTTCCCACTTGCGCCAGAGAACCCAACGAGGAGAAAAGAATCAATAGTAATATGTAAATGTGGCGAGCCATATGTTAGGTAAACATACTGCATCCCAAGCATTTTAAAAAATGGTCACCTACCGAAATCCACTAAAAAACCACCCTTTTTTACCATCTTACGAAGTTGTTGGTTCCATTCACTCATTTGAAATGCCAGGTCACTCATTCCAGATTTTAATTGAACAAAGTTGCCGATACATTTACCTCAACTTTAAAAATTATTGCATCATGAAACATATGAATTACTTTTTAGGTTCGGCTTTTCTGTTATTTATGACAGGTACAAGTTACGGTTGCAACCTTAATGCACACACGAAAGAGAAAACAACTTTAGTCACTCGGTCCGCAACCGAAAAGCCTTCAGAGCAATACGTTAAAATTGCACTGCTTTTGGATACGAGCAATAGTATGGACGGACTCATCAATCAGGCAAAAGCACAATTGTGGGACATTGTCAATGAGTTTACCCATGCCAAATGCGGCACCAACAAGAGACCATCACTTCAAATTGCACTTTATGAATATGGAAATGACAATCTTTCTTCACGTGAAGGATACATCAGACAGGTGTTGGGTTTCAGCAACGATCTGGACGAAATTTCGGAAAAATTGTTCTCACTGACCACAAATGGTGGTGAAGAGTATTGTGGACAGGTTATCCATACCTCATTAAAACAATTGGATTGGGGCAAGAACGCAGATGACCTTAAAATGATTTTTATCGCGGGCAATGAACCCTTCACTCAAGGAAAACTGGATTACAAAGATGCCACCACCAATGCCAAAGAAAAGGATGTTATTGTAAACACCATTTTTTGTGGCAACTACGAACAGGGAATTTCCACCATGTGGAAGAGCGGTGCTACACTTACCGGCGGTGAATATATGGCCATTGACCATAACAGACAGGTTGTCCACATTAACACGCCTTATGACGATGTCATCATTAAGTTAAATTCAAAATTGAACGGCACCTATATTTCCTACGGCTCCATTGGCCGACAAAAAAAGGAGCTGCAATATGCCCAAGATGCAAATGCAGCAGAATTGGAAGAGGTGGTAGCCGTGAAAAGAGCTGTGAGCAAAAGTTCCAGACTCTACAAAAACTCGACTTGGGACCTTGTAGATGCTGCCGAAGATGATGAATCTTTGATTGCTGAACTACCACAAAAAGATCTGCCCGAAGAACTTCGAGGAAAATCTGAAAGTGAGATCAAAGCTTATGTAAAACAAAAGAAGGCGGAACGGGAAGAGATTCAAAAACAAATACAGGAACTCAATGCCAAACGAGAGGTTTACATTGCCGAGAATCAAAAAGAGGAAACCGGCGAATTGGAAAATGCGATGTTATCCGCTATAAAGGCCCAGGCATCAAAGAAAAACTATACTTGGGATAAAAAATAATATTGACGCTTTTTAGATTGAAATGGTCCATCATAAAAAGATGGGCCATTTTAGTTATTGGCCGCAGGGCAATAACAGTCATAACGCTTGCCTTGGTCGCTTTGCCCGAAGTCGTATCCCAAAGTAATTTGATGGAAGCCTCCATTATCAAAACGGATATCCCCAGACTGATACGAATAGTTGTAAGAGAACATGAATCGGTTTACATTGACCCCGATAATAGGTGTAAATAATTGAAGACGTTGCTCGCCAAAATTCCCGTTGGATTGAAATTGTGCTCCATCAAAACTACGACGGTAGGACAATCCGGCCCAAACGGTTCCAAAACTTAGATCTCGATATACTTTTGCGTTCAGGTCCACCGTCTTCTCTTTGGTAAAGTCGGTCATTTGGAACAAAATGGAAGGCTCGATTCGGGTAGTTTTCCCGAACACATAACCTACAGAGAACAAATAGCGCCTTAGATTATCAAATTCCGCGGCAGTGTATAGATCACGTCCACTTCCCAAAAGATTCAGTACAGCGACATGTGCATAAAACTCAAACAGATTATAGGATGCCCCTAGATCTACATTAAAATAACTAGTGGTGTTTTTGACCCCTGTGACAACCGGGTCAGGAACTACGGACCTAAATTCCGTCTCGTCCAAACTGCTCAGTATTACACCAGCGCTCAGTCCAAAAGATAACTGGTTGAGCGTCCTAAAATCGCCAGCCAACTGCAAGTGGTGCGCATACGTGGCCTTGAACCCTGTTTGCGAATGGTAACCGTTGGAATCGTTGAAAAGAATTCCCCCTATTCCGCTGCGTTCCCCAACTCGAGAATTAATGTTCAATGTTTGTAAGTTGGGCGCTTCGTCCACACTGAACCACTGTTTTCTTGCTGTTAGGCGAACTTTGGTACCTTCCGAAATACCCGCCATTGATGGATATACCAGATAATAATTATCCGCCAAGTAATCAAAATACACGGGAATACCTTCCTGGGCCTTGGCAAATGAGCCAAAAAACAAGGCAACAAACATTGAGGTTAAGATTCGTCTCATCTGACGGTTGGGGCTAGTGATTATCGAATACTATAAAACACTTAAATAACGATAAGCTTGTCACATTATTATAATATTTTGCTGCACATCGCAACTATTGGTATTTTTGCAACAAATATTCAAGATGAAAGAGTTCAATATCACGGTTGTTCCTACCAACAACCCCAAAATAATAAAACTGGAAGCCAACCATTTTTTGGTGAAGGGCAATTACGAGTTTAAAAATATTGATGAGGCCAAAAACTCCCCTTTGGCCCAACAACTTTTCTACCTCCCATTTATCAAGACCGTTTACATTGCCAGCAACTTTGTGGCATTGGAACGTTTTGACATTGTGGAGTGGGACGATGTAAAGGATGAAGTGGCTCAACAATTGGTAGAGTACCTCAACGCCGGTGAACCTGTGGTCAATGAAGAGGCGGTTACAAAAAAAGAGCCGATTACGGTATATGCTGAGGTAACACCCAACCCGGCCGTAATGAAATTCGTTTCCAACAAAAGAATCGTTCCCTCTACGTATGAGTTCAAGAATATTGACGAGGCCAAAGATTCACCACTGGCCAAGGAACTTTTCCATTTACCTTTTGTAAAAGAGGTTTTTATGGACGAAAACTACGTATCCGTTACCAAATATGAAGTAGCCGACTGGGAAGAAATCAATATGCAATTGCGCGAATTTATCCGTGATTATCTTGCCGATGGTAAGGAAGTGGTAACGGCAGAAGCCATTCAAAAGGGCAAGGAAACTATTGAGCAGAAAAAATCAGGCACCGATTACGATGACACCTCACTTCAAATCATAGACATTTTGGAAGAATATGTGAAGCCAGCCGTTGCCGGTGATGGCGGAAACATTCTTTTTCAATCCTATGAAGAGCAAAGTGGTACCGTGAGCGTTATCCTTCAAGGAGCATGTAGCGGTTGTCCATCATCCACCTTCACCCTAAAGAATGGTATCGAGACCATGTTAAAAAACATGATGGGTGATAAAATCAAGGAAGTTGTTGCCCTTAACGGATAATTAACTAGGCCACTGCCTTATTCCGGTCAAAATTTGTTACCTTAAAGGAAATCTAAAAAATACATTGACCATGGCAGTTTTAAAAGTTATCGAAGTATTGGCTAATTCCAGCAAGAGCTGGGAAGATGCTACCAACAATGCGTTGGAGCAGGCCTCAAAATCAGTTAAGAACATTCGTTCCATCTACATCAACGAGCAGAGTGCTACCGTAAAAGATGGAAAAATTGACAACTACAGGGTAAACGTGAAGATTACCTTTGAAGTACAATAACAAAAATGAAGAAAAGAAAATGCGTCCCGAAACGGACGCATTTTTTTATGCACAAAACCGCCCATGTGATGAAAAAAGTGCTTTTCTTCATATTATTTGGAACCGTAGCCCTTGGCTGCAAACAAAATTCCGACAACATGAGCCATAAACATACCAACGCCCTTATCCATGAAACCAGCCCATACTTGCTCCAACATGCCCATAATCCGGTAAATTGGGAAGCTTGGCATCCAGATGTGCTGGAAAAAGCGCAAAAAGAGGATAAACTTCTGCTCATAAGTATTGGCTACGCTGCCTGCCATTGGTGCCATGTTATGGAAAAAGAGTGTTTTGAGGACGAAACAGTGGCCCAAGTGATGAACGACAACTTCATCAATATAAAGATTGATAGGGAAGAGCGTCCAGATGTGGACCAGATTTACATGGATGCCATCCAAATGATATCAGGTCAAGGCGGGTGGCCCCTCAATATTGTGGCCCTGCCCGATGGCAGACCTTTTTGGGGTGCGACCTACGTCCCAAAAGATAATTGGATAAAGTCCTTGGAGCAACTGGCCGAACTTTATAAAAACGATAAGCAACGGGTAACGGAATATGCCACCGACCTGGCGAATGGACTACAGGCCATAAACTTGATAGAAAACAATGTGGACAGTGAACTCTATTCCTTGGAGCAGTTGGATAGTGCCGTTCAAAACTGGACGCAGTACTTCGATACTTTCTTGGGCGGACACAAGCGCGCTCCGAAATTTATGATGCCCAACAATTGGGACTTTTTATTACACTATGCCACAACCACCAACAAACCGGAAATCATGGAGTTTGTGGACACAACTCTAACCCGGATGGCCTACGGAGGTGTTTATGACCATGTGGGCGGAGGGTTTTCCCGCTATGCCGTTGATGTGAAATGGCATGTTCCCCACTTTGAGAAAATGTTGTACGACAATGGTCAATTGACCAGTCTGTATGCCAAGGCCTATGCCGTTACAAAAAATGACCTGTACAAAGGTGTTGTTGCCGAAACAGTTGCCTTTGTCCAAGAGGAACTTTTGGACAACAGTGGTGGATTCTATTCCTCATTGGATGCAGACAGTTTAGACGAACATGGAAATTTGGAAGAGGGTGCCTATTATGTTTGGACGAAGGAGCAACTTATCAATTTACTGGGCAATGATTTTGAACTGTTCCAAGCATATTTTAACATAAACTCTTACGGGCATTGGGAAGAGCAGAATTATGTACTTATCCGGGACAAGAACGATGAAGAGATTGCCAACAGTTTTGGCATTGACATTGAAACGTTGAGGAAAACCATAAAAAAGGGCCTAGCCACACTTAAAAATGAAAGAAATAAACGTCCGAGACCACGGTTGGATGACAAAATCTTGACATCTTGGAACGGATTGATGCTTAAAGGACTGGTGGATGCCTATCGTTATCTGGAAAACGAGGCATACTTGGACCTTGCCTTAAAAAACGCCGAATTTATTGAACGGGAACTTATAAAAGAAGATGGCTCACTCTACCGCAACCATAAAAATGGTACCAGTACCATCAATGCATTTTTGGATGATTATGCCACTGTAATCGATGCTTATTTTGCACTTTACGAGGTCACTTTTGATGAAAAATGGCTAAAACTTTCCAAAAACCTTCTCAAATACACAAAAAAACACTTTTTCGACAATGAATCTGGAATGTTTTTTTATACTTCGGACCAAGACCAATCCCTGATTAGGAGGACCATAGAAGTGGACGACAACGTTATCTCCTCCTCCAATTCCATGATGGCCATCAATCTCTACAAATTTGACAAGCTGTTTCGAGGTGAAGGTTATGGGGAAACATCAAACCAAATGCTCAAAAACGTTCAAAAGGATTTTGACCGTAGGGCACAGGGTTTTTCCAACTGGTTGCATTTAGTGTTGTTCAACAACAAAAATTTCTATGAGGTCGCCATAATCGGTGATGACTATATGGACATGGCACAACAAATTGGCAAGGAATACCTGCCCAATAGTATTTTAGCTGGTTCCAAAAAGAATGGCAATCTTGATTTGTTGAAAAACAGGAAAGTACCGGGTAAAACCTTAGTATATGTATGTCAAGAAGGAGCTTGCAAACTCCCTGTCAGTACGGCTAAGGAAGCCTTGGAACAATTGTAAGCACCCTTTAACATTAACATTTGTTTAAAAACCTTTTCTTTTTTATTATTTGAATATTAACTACGTTGCCAATTAAACTAAAAAGCTATTATGAAGGAACTAGAAAATTACCAAGAATACGTTGATCAGGCCATTGAATGGGCCTTTGGGGTCGTACCCAATATAATCATGGCGATTATCATATTTTTTGTCGGTCTATGGGTTATCCGGCTTATCAATAGGATGGTGAGAGGGTTCTTTAAAAGAAAAGAGTACGACCAGACCCTAGAATCCTTTCTACAAAGTTTTATAAGTATCGCCTTAAAGGTTATGCTATTTGTGGTCGTGGTGACCCAATTGGGCGTAAAGACCTCATCATTGGTAGCCATCATCGGTGCCGCTGGTTTGGCCATTGGCTTGGCCTTGCAAGGTTCATTGGCGAATTTTGCCGGCGGGGTATTGATACTGGTTTTCAAACCTTTCAAGGTCGGTGATTTTATCTCTGCACAGGGCGTGGATGGAACGGTTAGGGAAATCTCCATTTTCAATACCAAGTTGAGTACTTTCGGGAATCAAATTGCGATTATACCGAATGGTCAGCTCTCCAATGACAACATCATCAACTACAATATGGAGTCTACCCGTAGGGATAAAATTGACGTTGGAATCGGGTATGGTTCAAACATTAAACAAGCAAAGGAAATCCTTCTTCAAATCTGTGCCGAGAACGAGAACATCAACAAAGAACCTGCACCAGAGGTGTATGTTGGAAATCTTGGTGACAGCTCCGTAGACCTGTCTTTGCGTTTCTGGGCCAATAACGATGTATTCTGGGCGGCACATTTTTATGTCATTGAGGAAACCAAATTACGTTTTGATGAAGCCGGAATCGAAATACCTTTTCCGCAACGTGTTATGCATAAGGCATTGGAAGATTAATTCTTCTTCTTTTTTTGCTGAAGCACAAAGTCCTTGAGATAATAGGGCTCGAAATAGGCCACGTCCTCAAACTCATTGGACTGATATTTTTGAAGAGCAATTTGAATCATATCCTTCGCAGAAGGCACAACGGATTCATTAAAAATAAAGTTGGGGTGTTCTAGGACACCCCTAATTTTTTCTGCTCCACTACCAATAATATATACCTTGCTGTCCGATACGAATTCAGAGAAGGATGCTTCCTCTATGATCTCGGCCCGGGTTTCGCGAACTTCCTTATATGACGCATTGTATACACAGGAATACACCTCCATACGTCTTGCATCGAGTACAGGAATCACCAATTCCCCCGGTTTTATATCCACTTGATGCGCCATACTCTGGAGGGTAGGAACAGAAATCAAAGGAATATCCAATGAAAAACATAGACCTTTTGCGGAAGACACCCCGATACGAAGTCCTGTATACGAACCCGGGCCTTTACTAATGGCAACTGCATCAAGGTCCGAAAATGACAAAGAAGCCTCTTCCAAGGCTTCTTTTATAAATACGTGCAATTGTTCCGAATGGGAATAGTTCGCTGCGTTGTTTTCTTTTAGGACAAGCATTTCGCCATCCTTTGCAATGCTCACGGAGCAATTGGTGGTAGCTGTTTCTAAATGTAGTATTGTAGCCATAGCGGCCACAAAGATACTAGTTTAATGAAATGGGTATACCAAAGTAGAACTCCAATATTTTCAATCGGAAGATATAATCGTATTTGGTACGGATCACATCTGCCTGTGCATTCTCCACCCTGGCTTGCGCTTGGCTAAAGTCAAAAGCGTTCATCAAACCAACATCGTAACGTTCCTTGGCATAGTCATACGCCAAAGTCCTTGCCTCCAATGTTTTTTCGGCTGCCGCATAGGCCTTTTCAAACGTATTCACATCTACATAGGCCTGCTGAACGGTATTTTCCAAATCTAGTTTATCCTGCTCCAGTTGAAGCTTGGCCTTTTCCAGACTTATTTGTGAACGGGTTACATTGTTACGTGTGCTCCATCCATTGAAAATAGGGATGTTCAACTGCGCACCGTAACTGATACCATCAAAAATCCATAATTGGTCAGTAAGGCCAGGAGTATACACACCTCCATTTCCGTCAGGAATCTGGGTTACATCTGAATACCTTGTTCCGTATTGAAAGAAAGCCGATAGCGTTGGCAAATAGGCTCCCTTTGCAATTTTGACATCTTGTTCCGCCAATTCCACATTGGATTCTGAGAATTTGATATCGTTCCTAAAGGTCATCGCCTTATCAAAAATAGCCTTAGGTGAATTATCAAGAATGTCAGATGGGGGAATATCAAATTCCTCTTGAGCAATATCAAAATTTTCATAATCTGTAATCTGAAGCAATTGTGCCAGATTGATACGAGAAATTAGAACATTGCTCTCGCCATTCACTATTTGCTGTTCTTGATTGGCGGCCGTCGCCTCGATTTCCAAAAGGTCTCCCCTGGGAACCACACCGGATTCCACCAATTCCTTGGTACGCTTTAAATCCTGTTCGGTAACAGCGTATTGCGCCCTAAAGGTTTTAAGCTGTTCCTTATTGGACACCACTTGTAAATAAGCGTTCGCCACGTTCAAACGGATATCATCCTTTAAATCATCCAAACGGTATTGGTTCGCAATTGTGTTCATTTTGGCCCTATGCAGCTGGTTAATGTTCCTTAACCCATCAAAAAGTGTTATGCTGGATGTAGCACTTATGTTCACGTTATTTGCCGTACTGTTCGTGGGCAAGTTGTTCGTTGGATTAATGGAGAAACCTGTGTTGCTCGACGCTGACATTGTTCCGCTTAAACTTGGAAGCATGTTTCCAATGGCATCGGACTTATCTATTTTAGCGTTCTCCAAATCCAGTTCAAATTGTTCTACGGTCAGGTTGTTTTCTACTGCGTATTCCACACATTCCTGGAGCGTCCATTGTCGCACCTGTGCACTCGACAAGGTAACAGCGAACAACGCAAGTAATATGGTTATGCTATTTTTCATTCGTTTTTCGATTTTGATTTATTAATGATGGTTTAGTACGGATTAGTTTTCGTCAGATTTTCTTTCCAACTTGTTCCAAACCTTGATTTTATCATTCTCATCAATACCGGAAACAATCTCTACGTCTATTCCATCGCTAACGCCCAATTCAAGATCTCTGCGCTCAAACTCATTTTCGCCTGTCTGTACTTCCACATATGGCTTTTCTGTCTCTTTATCGAACTGAAGCAAAGCTTCTTTGATGGACAATACATCTTTCTTTTCTTCCAATACTATGGATGCGTTGGCACTATAACCTGCCCTTACGTAAGAGGTACTATCACTAGCTTTTACGTCTAGATCACCTTCAATCTTAAACTGAACAGCTCCTTCTTCCTCCACACCTTTTGGTGCAATGAACTTTAACTTGGCATTGAATTTTTGCTCTTCCAAGGCTCCCAAGCTAATCTCCAGGGGCATGCCTACACTAAGTTTTCCAACTTCGGCTTCGTCTACCTCTCCCTCAAAAATCATTTGGTTCATATCTGCAATGGTGGCAATGGTGGTACCATCGTTAAAGTTGTTACTTTGGATTACCTGATCTCCTTCTTTTACTGGAATTTCCAAGATGGTTCCAGCTACGGTAGCCCTAATATTGGTGTTTGCGCTTGCCGAGCCTCCGGCAGAACCTTTTCTAATAATTTGGTAATCCGCTTGGGCATTTTTCAATTCCTGCAACGCTTGCTCGTAGGTAAGCTTTAGGTTATTGAAGTCTTGGCTGGAAATCACACCTTTATCAAAAAGGGTTTTATTCCTGTCGTATTCTATTTTGGAATTGTTCAAAGCGAGTTCTGCAGTTCTTACCCGTCCTGCAGCTTGGTTCAAAGATTGCTCGTTCGGAACTACCTTGATTACGGCAATAAGGTCTCCGGATTCTACGCGCACACCTTCTTCCAAGAGGATCTTATCGATAATCCCTGAAATTTGAGGCTTGATGTTGATCTCGTCCTCTGGTATTACCTTTCCGGTTACGATTACTTTATTAACAATGTCCTTTCGTTCTGCTGTTTCGGTTTTATACAGCTCTACAGGAGCACTGTTCTGCTTTAAAAAGTAGACTATCGCGGCCAAAATACCAATGACCACTACCCCTATCAATCCGTATTTTACATACTTGTTCATTCTTGCTTATTTGATTTCGTTATTTAATTGTATTGATGATTATTCTTCTCTTAATGCATCTATGGGTTTTATTTTTACCGCTCTATTGGCAGGCAACAGTCCAATGAGCACACTCAAACCAACCATTAAAACAAATGATATGATAAATTGAGGTATACTGATCATTGGTTTTACAAAAGGAAAATCATCCCCACTGCCGAACATGGCATCCAAAAGCGACAATATTCCAACGGAGATGGAGAATCCAACAAGGCCCGCAAAAGCTGTCAACACGATGGCCTCAACCACAATCTGGCGTTTTACAATCACGGGGGTTGCTCCCAAGGCCCTTCGCACACCTATTTCTTGCGTACGCTCCTTTACGGTAATCAAAAGGATGTTACTGATGGCAATCACACCAGCCAACAGTGTAAAGATTCCAACAAAGAAGGAGAATCCTTTGAGTACGGTGGTAAAGGCGGTGATGCTGTTGAATATTTCCGACATATCGAAACTTCCAATGGCACGCTCATCATCTGGGTGGATATCGTACTTCGCTTTTAAAATGCTCTTAATTTGGCTTTCAACAAATTTCACTGGAGTATTATCCTCCACCGCAATGGCCATCCATCCCATCCTGTCACCTGAGTTAAAGGCTATCTGAAAGGTACTGAAGGGAATGAATACGGCGTTTTCACCATCTATATTGATATTGTTGTTCGGCTTATATATTCCTACCACGGTAAAGTAAACTCCATTAATCCTAATTTCTTCACCGATGGCCTTCTCCCCTTTTTCAAAAAGGAGCTTATAGGTTTCTTCCCCGATAACGCATACCTTTTTGGAGTGCTCTATATCGGTTTGATTAAGGAACCTGCCCTCCACCAATTTCTTTTTTGTAATATCATCGATTTCCGGATAGTCCCCATAAACCGCAGAACCACTTGTTTGACCATTTCTATACACCGTCACAGTCCCCCGATGACTAGCCAACTCAATTCTTGGCGCCAACACTTCTATTTCGGGTATCTGCTTTTTTAAGATATCGGCATCTTCCAGTTTATATTGAATTCTTCTTCCCCGCTCAAAGCCTTTGTATGGTTCGGAGGTCGATTGACCCCAAACAAACAAACTGTTCGAGGCTGTTCCAGCAAATAGTTTATTGAACCCGTTGCTCATCCCGTTGGCCGAACCTAGCAAGAGCACCAAAATGATCATCGCAAAGATTACCCCAAGCATGGTCAAGAACGTCCTAAACATGTTCTTGCTCAGCGTATGAAAAATTTCTATCCACAAATCCTTATCAAATAACCACATAACTATTTATCACTTAGTGCAACAATGGGTTTAACATTCGCAGCTTTCATCGCTGGCAACAGACCTGCCAATACTCCCGCTATTACAAGAATAATAGTGGCGGTTATCACAGTGGAAAGGTTTACAGATGGATTACTGAATGCCGGTGTTTGTATCATGGGACCGATTGCGGCCAAAATCATCCAGGCGAACAAAAGCCCCACAAATCCCGAAATAGCAGTAATAAAAACGGACTCCAACAAAACCAGATTCACTATTTGGCTTGGTCTTGCCCCTAGAGCTTTACGTACACCTATTTCTTTGGTCCTTTCCTTTATTGTGAACACCATAATGTTTCCGATACCGACGATTCCCGCAATGAGAATCAAGAATCCAACCCCGATACCTATGCCTTTTAGAACAGCTGTGAAACTGCTGATATCGTTGAATGCTTCGGCATAGTTCCAAACGGAAAGGCCCGCTTGGTCCTCTGGTGCAATCTTGTGCCTTCGCTTCATCAAAATCTCCAACCTTTCAGAAAAGTCAAGAGCTTCCGTTAAATCATAATTAGGGTTATAGGTCAATGCAATACTGGCAATTTCATTGGTGTTCCCATAAATGCGTTGATATGTAGTTACCGGTGCGTAGATTCTTCGCTCTGCATTGTCGTCACCATCATCTGTAAATATTCCTATCACCCTAAATGGCAGCCCGTTGAACTCTACGAATTTTCCCAGAGGATCTTCTTTTTTAAATAAATCTTCTGCCACTTTTCTACCGATAACGGCAACTTTGGCTTTATTCACTATATCTGCCTCATTGATATACCTTCCAGCGGTAACCAATGTTTTTTCTATAGCTTGATGACCAGGGTGGGTAGCTTGTACAGAGTAGGAGCCGGTCTCACTCTTATAACGTGCCGTTGCATTGGCATAATACCTTGCACTGATATATTCAATATCCTTTGGAAAGGTTTGTTTGATGTATTCCAAATCATCATTCTTTAATTGAATGCGTCTGCCTGCCTCAAAACCGCCATAAGCTTTGGAAGTTGTACCGGTGCGCACAAAAATGGAATTGGTGGCATCATCATTGAACTGGCCCACAAAACCGTTCTGCATTCCGTTCACCGAGGCCAACAACATCACTAGGATAAATATGGCCCAACCTACAGAGAAACCAGTCAAGAAAGTCCTGAGTTTATTGGTCTTCAGCGTATTGAATATTTCCTGCCAAACGTCCCGATCAAACATATTGTTCTGCTCTTACTTGTTCGACTTTTTTGTCCTCGACGATAACACCATCTTTTAAGTGCACGATTCGTTTGCACATGTGCGCGATATCCTCTTCGTGGGTAACTACCAAAATGGTGTTTCCCTCATCGTTGATTTTTTGAATAAGGTCCATGACCTCATAAGAAGTTTTACTATCCAAAGCTCCTGTTGGCTCATCCGCCAAAAGCACCTTTGGCTCCGCTGCCATCGCTCTCGCTATGGCAACCCTTTGCTTTTGACCTCCGGAAAGTTCGCTTGGCAAGTGACCGGCCCATGGCTTTAGTCCCACTCTTTCCAAGTACTGCATCGCTTTTTCTTGGCGTTCCTTTCTAGGTACTTTTTGATAGTATAATGGAAGCGCCACATTTTCTGCTGCACTTTTATAATTGATCAGGTTAAAGGACTGAAAGATGAATCCCAAAAACTTGTTTCTATACTGGGCTGCTTTGGTTTCGCTCAAATTCTTGATCGGAACCCCGTCCAAGGTATATTCTCCGGAATCCGCACCGTCCAACATTCCCAAAATGTTCAACAAAGTAGATTTTCCCGAACCTGAAGACCCCATAATGGCCACAAGCTCACCTTCTTCAACTTTAAAATTTATACCCTTTAAAACATGCAGGGAGTTGCTCCCCATTTTATAGGATTTATGAAGATCTTTGATTTCTATCATGATTGATGATGTTAGCTATCTTACATTTACTTCTGCTAGTAAGACATATATGTTGTTAAAATGTTACAAGATTTTTTATTTTTTTTTCAGAAAGGTGCATTTTGCACACTATTCCTCGGCCAGCGCATTCCATACCTTGACTTTGTCAGTGGCCGCTATACCTGACTTTACCTCTACAAAAATACCATCACTGACCCCAAGTTCGATTGTTTTTCTTTCGAACTGCTGATTGGCAGTCTCTACCTCTACAAATGGTTTTTTGGTATCATCATCAAACTGGACCAGTGCCTCCTTTACCGCCAAAACGCTATCGGCACGCGCCAAAATTATGGAGGCGTTGGCACTGAGCCCCGCCCTGATAAAAACGGTATCGCTTTTCTTCAACGTGCCCTTGATCTCAAATTGGATGGCTCCGTTCTCCTCCTTGCCCTTGGGGGCGATGTAATCCAGAACGGCATCAAAAACACGGTTTTCAATGGCACCTACGGTAATTTCCAGAGGTAAGTCCTCTTTGATCTTTCCTACTTCGGATTCGTCTACCTTGCCCTCAAAAATCATTTTATCAACATCGGCAATGGCTGCTATGGTAGTTCCTTCGTTAAAGGTGTTGCTCTCGATTACTTGATTACCGACCTCCACAGGGACTTCCAGCACCATTCCACTGACAGTAGCACGTATCATGGTATTGGCCGAACTGCTCAATCCGCTGGTAGTTCCTGTTTTTACGATATCGTAGCGTTTGTTGGCCGCAGAATAAGCTTGTTTGGCCTGATCATACGACACCTGAGCCCGCTCCAAGTCAGTTTTAGGGATTACCCCTTTACCATAGAGTGTGGATTGGCGCTCGTAGTTCCTTTTTTGATCATCGAGATTTATCTTGGCTTCGTCAATTGTATTTTTTGCATCATTCAATGCGGACAAATTTGGCACCACCTTGATCTTGGCCAAAAGATCACCAGATTTTACGTAATCTCCACCTTCCACATAAATCTCCTCGATCACTCCAGAGATATTGGGCTTGATCAACACTTCTTCCAAAGGAAGAATACTCCCCGTGGCCACAGCTTTTTTAACGATGGTCTGCTTGGAAGGTGTCTCCGTTTGATACACTACGGGGTCCTCAGCATTTTTTTGATATAAGTAATACATGGAGCCACCGAACACTACTACGATGAGCAACAAGATGACAATGGTTACCGATTTTTTCATTTTAATTGATGTTATTGATTGATTCTTTACCTATTATTCTGTTCTAAGCGCTTCGATGGGTCTAACCCGTATGGCACTCTGTGCTGGAATGAAGCCTGCCAATAGCCCGGATACCATTAAAATGGTCAATGCGCCGGTGACCACTCCAATACTGACACTTGGACTCATAAACATATCCACAGGCCCAACGCTATCCAATAGGGAGTTGATTCCAAATATGACCAACGAACCGAATATGATGCCTACCATACCGGAAATTAAGGTCAAGAAGATGGACTCCATCAAGATTTGCTTTTTTATGGACCAAGGCTGTTCGCCCAATGCCCTTCGTATACCTATCTCTTTGGTACGCTCCTTAACTACAATGAGCATAATGTTGCTCACCCCTATAATCCCCGAAAGCAATACCAAAATGCCCACGATATAAGCAACCGCTTTCAATGCCCCAAAGAGACTCTCCACTCGATTATATTGTTCATAAAGGTCAAAATAGCCAACCGCACGGGTATCTTCTGGATGTACCTTGTGGCGTTTCTTCATTACATCCACTATATTCTCCTTAAGTTGGGATATGGAGCTACCATCGTTTGCCGTAATGGCCATCCAACCAACATCTTCACCACGATTGAAGGCCTGCGAAAATGAGGTAAAGGGAACAAATATTTCCTTTTGGCCTTCTTCGCCCCCACCACTATTGTTCTTTTTATAGGTACCGATTACCATAAAGTTCACTCCCTGTATTTTGATATAGGTTCCAAGCGCATCTTCGTCTTTATCGTACAAATCATTCTTTACCCCTAGACCAATTACGGCCACCTTTCGTTTTTCCCTGATGTCGTTATAGTTTAAAAAACGTCCCGAGGTCACGGCCATTGGGTCTTGATTGATAATCTCCGGATAATCTCCATACACGTTGTAGGCGCCCGTTCTAATACCTCTCACCACATTATTGTTGCCACCAAACCCTCCCAATTGGTTCCGTGGTGAAATAAAACGAAGGTTCGGCACATTGTCACGTAGTGCTTGCACATCACTGACCTTAAACTCAAAACTCCGACCCTTGGGCAGACCCTCATAACCTCTTGTAGTGGCACGGGTCCACATGAACATGGTATTGGTGGCAATGTTTCCAAAATCTTGTTTGATGCCATTTTCTAATCCCTTACCTGCTGCCAAGAGTACAATCAGAATAAAAATGCCCCAACATACTCCAAAAGCCGTAAATATGGTACGCCACACATTGGTAGTGAGCACCTCAATTATTTCCCGCCATCTATCTTTATTGAACATATCGGATATTGTTATTCGTCCCTGAGGGATTCTATTACTTTAACGCTAGCTGCTCGATAGGCCGGTACAAAGCCTGCCAAGGTCCCGGCAACTATCAAAACGATAACGGTGGAAAAGGCCACATTGAAGTTGACCGAGGGATTCATAATGTAATCCACTTCTATATTTGGGCCAACCAGTTCCAGAAGGGCCATACTAAATATGAGACCTCCGAAACCTGAAATGGCGGTCACAAATATGGCTTCGTGCAATATCATCCCAATAATGGACCATGGTTTGGCGCCCAATGCTTTTCGTATTCCTATTTCACGGGTGCGCTCCTTTACCACGATCATCATAATGTTGCTTACGCCCACTACTCCAGCGATGATGGTACATACACCGACGAACCAGAAGAAAAGTTTTATATTATTGGTAAGGCCATAATATCTCTTAGCTTCTTCCATGGCGCTCCACACCTCTATGGCCCCAGTATCTTCCGGGGCTATAGTATGAGTTTGTTGCAGATACTGGCGTAGCCCGTTTTTAAAATCGATGGACTGCGCTACGGCTTCATCAAAATTTTCGACAGGAGGCAGGGTAAAGGACATATTATTGAGTCTATTTCCGCCATTAAATGTCTTCTGTGCCGTACTTATTGGAATATAAATGCGCTCTTCTTCCCGCTCTTCCATTTCTTTGAAGACTCCAATCACTTTGAAAGGAATGCCCGAAATGTCTATGAATTCTCCAATGGGTGTTTCCACCCCACCAAAGACATCCTTTTTTATTTTGTTCCCAATAATGGCCACTTTTCCATTGGAAACTTCGTCTTGATAGTTGATGAACCTGCCCTCTACCATATTGGCATTTTCAATAAATTGAAAATCGGATGCTACGCCCTGTACCCCGTAAATGAGTGCCTCCTTTCCATAATTGACATTGACTCCACGAACAAATATTCTGGCGGAACCACGTTCAATATCCTCTTTGAACATGGTACTTGCCTTATCAAAATTTTCGTTTACGAGTTGAATACGCCTTCCTGGGTTGAGCCCCTTGTATTCTTTTGAAGTAATGCCCGGCCAAACCCAAACACTTGTGGACGCATCTTGCTTGAACTCGTTTTCGATACCGTTGCGCATACCTTGCCCAAAGCCCAATAAAATGACCAAAATAAAGATGCCTGAGGCCACGGAGAGCCCTGTTAAAAAAGTCCGGAGTTTGTTCTTTCTTATGGTGTCAAATATTTCTTGCCACCGTTCCAGGTCGAACATAGGTTAGAGATTTTGATTGATGAAATACGCAAAAGCGCACACCAATTAGACTATCAAAATCTTAAATTGTTACAGTTTGAGTTAAAAATCCTTATTGAAAGAATGTTTTAACCTCTCATCTTGTGATAAATAAAGTAGAAAAGACCAGCAACCAAGACATAAGGAACGGCCATTAGGTACACAATTCCATTATTAATCGCTTCGGCAGTTTTTCCATCAGACTCACTCTCTACAACTGCTCGGCACATGGCACATTGGGCCTCCGACAGGGTCGGGACCATAAAAGCTATCAGCAGTATGATAAGAAATCTTGTCTTCATGTTTGATTAGTATTGATAATATGGAGAAATCATTACGTAGACCAAAACACCCGTAACGGCTACGTACAACCAAATCGGAAAGGTGTATTTGGCCCACTGTCGATGACTTTCAAAATCGTCAAGGTACACTTTGGAATAGGTAATCAGCACCAATGGTATTACGGATATGGACAACACGATATGTGTCATCAAAATAAAGTAATAAATAAACTTAATGGGGCCTTCACCTCCAAACACAGTGGTTTCGGAAGTCATATGGTAGGCCACGTACATGACCAGGAACAAGGCGGACAAGACTATATTGGTCAACATCAACCTTCTATGAATCAATTGACGTCCATTCTTGATGGCGATAATGGCAGCAATCAATAGAATAGCTGTAAGACCGTTTATGCCCGCATAAATCGGGGGGAGAAACGACAATGGTTTTGCATTCGGAATTTTATAACCAAACAAAAGTGCCACCACTAAAGGTATAGCAATGGAAATTACGGTAATCAACCTATTGTACCGCTTTTCCTTAAGAGTAATTTCCTCGGTCATTCTGCCAATAATTTTTTAATGTCCTCTTTTAATATGGTAATCTGTTGGGATTCCCCGTCTGAATTTACTTTTTGTTCCTCGGTAATTGTTCCTCGATAATAAATCAACGGGTTACCGAATTCATCTTCACGGGAACGAATATACCCATTTTTGTCTACCAATGCGAACATACCGGAATGCTCGAATCCTCCTGGCGCATTTTGGTCTTCGTTGGCAAAAATGTAAAATCCTTGCCTTGCCAATTCATATATTTTCTCTTGATCGCCTGTCATCAAATGCCAATCCTTATCCGTGATACCATATTTTTCGGCATAGGCTGTTAGCACAGTCGGCGTATCATATCGTGGGTTGATGGTAAAGGATGCCACTCCAAAATCTTCATCTTCTTCGAAAGTATCCTGCAATTCCACCAGGTTTTTTGTCATTATAGGACAAATAGTGGGACAAGTGGTAAAGAAGAACTCCACTACATATACTTTGCCCAAATAGTCCTTGTTGGTCACCAAGGTACTATCTTGATTATAAAACTCGAAGTCTGGCACGCGGCGCTTTTCACCTTGGTTGACCACAAAACCTACCTCTATTTCTTTGGAGCCATTGCTCATCCGGTCGTTTTCTACGACCGTGCCCCCTTTTATGCGTTTGGTGATTTCATACACAGCAAAAATCCCAAAAATCAATATGATTGCTGAGACCCAGATATAGGTATGCTTTCGTTTGTTATTTGCTCCTGTCGGCATTGTTCTTTTTTAAAGCTAAACGGTATTCGGCCAAGATTATCTTGATATCGTCCACCATTTTATTGTTCAATTCTGCTACTGAAGAAGTATCGAATCCATACTTGGTTCCTTCATCCTCATCATCGGTTCGTCCGCGAAGTTTTAAATCCTTGTCAACTATAAATACATTGGGCGTGGAATAACTATCGTCCAAATCAATATTGGTCTCCAATGATTCAAAAATTGTTTCGATTTCATCTGGGTTGCCAAATGCAAAGTGCCATTTATCTATGTCGGAAAGTTTTCCCAATTCACTCTTCAAATCTTCGACCTTGCCCATTTGGTCTTCCGTCACCAACATCACCATCTGAAAATCGTTGAACTCCCCAAATCTTTTATAGATTTTTTGGTTCAAATTGAACGCATTCCCTTGTTTGGACGCTACATCATTGCCCAAAAAACCCAATATGGTAATCTTATCCTTTAGTTGGACGTTGGGGTCTATCCGAGCTACATCTTCCACGTTTTCCGTGAGAATGGGGAGGCGTCCGAAATTGTTCACTCCCGATGCGAAAAATAAATACACGACCACAGGGAGTATAAAAAGAACGGCTAATACAATTTTCTTCTTCATAGTGTTTATAACCGTACAAAAATAAAAAAAGACGGTTGGAAAACCGTCTTTTAAATCTGTTAAATGCTTTTCTTAGAAGTTCCAAGTAATGAATCCATCACTGTACACATTATAAATGTAGTCGGCTTCAAAAAGCAAGATGAATATCAAATAACATACTAGGAAAATCGGGGTCCATACGATTACCCTTCGCAATGGAGTCTTCTCGTCCCTTAAGTGCATAAAGTCCCATGCTATATAATAGGCCTTAACCAAGGTAAGGATGATGAATATCCAGTTTAACAACTTCATGCCCAAAAAGTAACTGTGGGTCAAGAACCGTGGCTTTATAATACCCAATGCAACTTCTACTGTTGTTACTATCGAAAGGAAAATAAGTACTCCCCAAATTTTTTGGGTGTTGGACTTAAATTTTACAAGTCCTCTGAAAATCTCTAGTTTATGATCGTGTGCCATTTATAATCAATGTTTTTATACCAAATAAAAGAATGTAAATACAAATACCCATACCAAATCCACAAAGTGCCAGTACAGTCCAACCTTTTCTACCATTTCATAGTGACCTCTTCGCTCGTAGGTACCCAATATCACATTAAAGAAAATGATGACATTGATCACTACTCCAGAGAATACGTGGAATCCGTGGAATCCAGTAATGAAGAAAAAGAAATCGGCGAACAACCTATGTCCGTATTCGTTGTGTACAAGGTTTGCTCCTTCTACCACTTGATTGGCCTCCAATATTTTTGAAAGTGATTCTTTTCTATCCAAAAGGGTCTTTTCACCCTCTTCATTAAGTTGTTCTGTACGAATAAGGATATTCGGTGTTGCTTTAAAACCCTCTACTACTTCGTTTAACGAATAAGAGGTCTGATAACCTTCTCCTTGGAACCAAATACCTTTGCTTGCCACATGCTTCTCTCTTTCCTCTGGCAATGTCTTGGCAAAGTCTGCCAAGGCAGCTCTTTCACCGGTTTCGGCATCTACGAACTGAAGGATTCTACCTGAGTTGGTTTCTACAGCTCCATAATCTCCTTTGATGAATGTTGCCCATTCCCATGCCTGTGAACCAACGAAGATGGCACCACCAATGATGGTAAGGAACATATATAGGATAACGCTTTTTTGCTTCATTTTATGACCGGCATCCACTGCGAGTACCATGGTCACCGAAGACATGATCAAAATAAAGGTCATGAAAGCTACATAATACATAGGATAGTTCCCATGGAAGAACGGCACGTGGGTAAATACCTCATCGGCAATTGGCCATAGCTCTATAAACTTAAATCTTGAGAAACCATAGGCTACCAAGAACCCGGAAAAGGTCAAGGCATCCGACATGATAAAAAACCACATCATCATTTTTCCATAGCTAGCGCCTAGGGGCTTATTCCCGCCTCCCCAAACGCTGTCTTCTGTACCGGTACTTACCGTTGCATTCATATAAAAGGTCGTTTTATTAAAACTTTCACAAATTTACATTTTTTGATGTATTGTAAAAGACAAACTTGATTGAAAACTGCGCCAATCTTGTTTTATTTCACGAAATACATAAATAGAATTAGATATACCCAAATAAAATCCAAAAAATGCCAAAATGTGGCACCCAACTCCATTCCCAACATATTATCGGGGGTATACTTATGTCTTATTTGCTGTACAATAACCACTAAAAGTGAAATCAATCCTGCCACTACGTGGGCAATATGTACGGCAGCTATCAAAAATACGTAGGACATTTTTATATTACTGGTGGGACCGGTAAAATAATAACCGTTTTCCAGCATCTGTGAAAACCCCACAAATTGTAATGATATAAAAGTGACTCCCAATCCCAAAGTAATGAGCAAACATATAGTGCCCGCCTTTTGATTATTGTTGCTTACAGATTTTCTTGCGATAAAATAAGTAATACTGCTCAGGATAATCATGGCCGTGCTGAAAAAGAATGCACTTGGAAGTTCCAAATCGCTCACCCAATCCTCTCTTTTACTACTAACGATATAGGCGCTTGTCCAGCCAGCAAATCCCATGATCAAACTCACAATACCGAACCAGAGCATCATCTTCTTTGCCCTTTTGTTCTTTTCCTCCGCTGTTCCTTGGGTTAAATCCATTCTTAGCTTATAAACTTATCTAATACGTATACAATCTGAATCAATGATATGTAGGTTACACTGGCCAACATCAATTTTCTGGCTGATGCATTGTCCCTATTTTCATAAAGTTTGAAAGCAAAAAACAACATGACCAATCCTGACAAAAATACGATGATTGCCGCAGTAATGGAAAGGTTAAGCCTACCTGTAAAACCAAAAACCGGGACAATGGAGATTACAATCATCCAGATGGTGTACAGTATGATCTGAAGTGCCGTTCCCTTATCCCTATTCCCTGTAGGCAACATTTTGAATCCTGCCTGCTTATAATCGTCATCTAACATCCACCCGAGTGCCCAAAAGTGCGGAAACTGCCAAAAAAATTGAATCATGAACAATGTCCCCGGCTCAATACCAAAATCATCGGTCGCTGCCACCCACCCCAACATAAAAGGTATGGCTCCGGGAAAGGCACCTACGAATACGGATAAAGGCGATTTTGTTTTCAGCGGCGTATAAACACTGGTATACAAAAAAATGGATATGGCACCGAACATCGCCGTTTTAGGGCTAAGTGCAAGCAAAGCCAAAACTCCCAGCACTGTTAACGTGACTGCAATGATCAATGCGGTCCTCACGCTCATTCTTCCCGAGGGAATGGGGCGGTTTCGGGTACGCTTCATTAAAGCGTCGAGGTCTTTTTCTATAATTTGATTATAGGCATTTGAGGCTCCGACCATGCAGTACCCCCCGAACATCAATAACAATAAAGAGACCAAATCCACCTGATAGGCACCCAGAAAATACCCCGCAATCGAAGAGAAGACCACGCTTACGGCCAATTTGGCCTTGGTAATCTCCTTAAAGTCGGAAAATACTAGGGAAAGGGTATTGCTTTTTACTGAACCTACGGCAGATTTCATCCACTACATTATTGGCTGGCAAAGATAACGCCAGTGTATATCTTTTGCAACCAAAGCTAAAGTTTTATGATTCTAGTATTTAAATGAATAAAAAAAGCCCTGACGTTTCCATCAGGGCTTTTTCTATTCCTACCTCGGCAAGAATTATATAAATTTTACTGAAGCTTAAATGTAATTGGAATACTGAAAGGAACCTTTACTGGCCTACCCCTCTGTTTTCCAGGTGTCATTTTAGGCAGTTTTTGAATAATTCTCATTGCCTCTGCTTCCAAGTTTTTGTCCGGTCCACGCATTCTAATGTTTCCGATACTTCCATCTTTCTGGATAACGAAAATTACACTTACCCTACCTTGAACTCCCATTTCTTGGGCAATTTCTGGGTAACGGAAGTTTTTACGGATGTGGTTTTGCATTTGTTCTTGGAAACAAGCCTTTTTATCCTTAGCGTTTTCGCACCCAGGGAATACTGGCACGTCCTCGATAACTGCAAAAGGAACAGAGATATCTTCTTCAACTTCCTCTACTTCAACTTCCTCGATTTCGATTACCTCTTCTTCTTGGCTGGTTTCAGTAGATTCGATTACTGTTTCCTCAACTTCTTCCTCATCCTCTACAACCTCGATAACTTCGGGGGCTGCAGGTGGCGGTGGTGGCGGTGGAGTCTTAATCTGCTCGGTCATTGGCACTTCTTCGTCCAACTGATCTTCAACATTCATAGAAATGTCGTAATCATTGACCTTGTCATATTTTTTCCACTCCATTGCTCCGTATACCAATGCCAAAACAGCGGCCAATCCTATAACGAAGTATAGGGCACTGTTTCTTCCTACGTCTGCTTTCGGGTTCTTTTTTGGTTCCATCCTTTTTCTCCTTTTCTAAATTTAGTGTTTGCTAATTTAATTATTAATTGGTTAAATAAACAATTAAAATTTCCATTTTAACGGGTTTTTCTTAGAAAAAAACCACCGAATCAACCCAATTCCTGCAAATGCTCCCAGTGTATTTGCCAAAACATCGGCAAATTCGGCCATCCGATCCGTTGTTAGGGTATATTGCAGCACCTCAATCAGCATTCCATATAATATAGCGAAAATCAAAACAATAATCAAGGTTTTTCTCAATCCTAGGCTTCCAGAGGTTCTTTCCCGTAAACTTAAACTTCCCACAAATGCGAACACCAAATAAAATGTAAAATGAACGATTTTATCGGCATAGGGAATATCCAGACCTCCTGTATCCAAATCCATTTGAGAGAAAGAAAATAAGCTGAGCATTGTGATGACCACTACCCAGCTTATAAACAATATAGTATATATGCTTTTTTTAAGCACCTATCAATGCCTTGTAATCATCAGCACTCATTAATTCTTCTACCTCGGAAGGCTCGCTAATTTTTATTTTCACCATCCAGCCATCGCCATAAGGGTCGGAATTCACTTTTTCGGGCTCGTCTTCCAATGTTTCATTAAATTCTACGATTTCACCGCTCAACGGCAAAAACAAATCAGAAACGGTCTTTACGGCCTCAACGGTTCCAAAAACCTCTTCTTTATCCAAGGTTTCATCCAAAGTTTCCACCTCTACGTAAACGATATCCCCTAGTTCGCTCTGGGCAAAATCCGTGATTCCAACGGTTGCGATATCCCCATCTATCTTGACCCACTCATGGTCCTTTGTGTACTTTAATTCTGATGGTATGTTCATTGCTAATGTATTTGAATTAGTCGATGGACAAATGTAACAGATTGCGGAAAGCTTTTCAAAGAAACTTTGTCACAAAATGACGTATAAATAAATATAGGGTGTTTTCTAGTTTCCGAAGTTATATCGCAACGTAAAGCCGGTATTGATGGTAGTCTGTGGAAATGCAGTGGATACCGCAAACTCAGAAAAGGAATGATCATAGAAGAACAAGGCGTTCAAACTCTTGCTCAAAGCATAATCCGCAGTAAATTTGATGGACATCAATCGCTGACCGGAAGTAATTTGATTGTTGTTGATGTCCAAATTACGGATGATGGTGATGTTATCACGGAGTGAAAGGTCCGCCTTTAGGTTCAAGTCTCCTTTTAACCGTGTTTTCTCTCCGCCGATATTGGTCACAAATTTTACATCCTTAAAGCGATAGCCCAAACCAAGCGTGTATTCATTTCCGTTGATCTCGGTCAACAGATTATTATCAAAACTCATGGATAGGGTTCTGCTCGTCCGCATCTCGGCCAAAAAGCTGAAAGAATTTTGCATCTCAAAATCCACTCGCATCAACGGATTGAACTCATCCGTAAGCACCACATTATTGATCAATGTTTTGGGAAGCCAATCACCGGTCTCTGAGTCGACAGAAGTGTTTTGGCGCTCCAAATTGGTCTGGAACGAGTTCACACTGTAGGCAGCGCGATATCCATGGCTCAAGGAGAATCGCTTGAATTTCTTTTTGAACCATCTGTTTTTCATCAAACCGGTGTACTTAATGTTCCAGTTTGGAATCGGGATTTCCCGGAATGCATCCAAATTAACACTTTCAGCATCCTGACCTGTATATGCGGCAAAGAAGGCCGGAAGCAATACTTCCTGCTGCGTTTTACCATATCGCTCTGGAAAACCGTCCTCATCCAATTGCCCTGGATTCTCCCCTCTATCGGCAACCAATCTATTTGCGACGGTAATACGGTTTTGCTTGAACTGCTCAAAAGTTTCGGAATCAAATTCATCACTTTTACTGAACACGGTTCCGATCATTACGGTGGAGATGCTAAAGTTCCCCATTTCGTTGATCAATCCCGGTTGTCCGTTTGCCCACTCCTCAGGACTATAGGTCTCTTGTGACGAACTCATAAAGTTTCTATCGGCACTAAGGTCGATTGTCAAATCTTGTGTTGGCTGCGCCGTGGCAGTAACATTCAATTGCCTATTGGTGTTCTGCATAAATTGGTTGCTGTACTCTGGATAATCCGTCAACCATCCTCTACGCGCCGCTTCGAACCTTACATCGGACTGACTTCCAAAGACAAATCCCAATGTTGGTCGAGAAGTTCCGATAAATCCGATGGATTGGGTATAACCTGGCAAAACCGTTCCCCGATTTTCGCTGTAATTGACATTGACCCGTTTTACCATAGTAACAATATCCACCAAGGTATTGAAACCTTTACTGGTTTTTCGGGGACCTTCTGCTTCTTCACCATTAGCGGGGTTACCGGCTTTGTCCCTCCTTATAGCGGCTTGGTTCGCTGTTACTTTTCCGTCACGTTTCTTCAGACCTAAAAAGTCATAAAAACGTTGCATGCTCATATTGGCCGTCAAATTATGGGTGCTGGCATTTTGAACGGTGTTGATGTTTTCCTCGGCAACCCCTATAAGCGCATCGCCTCCGCGCTGCCAATCAAAGTTACTGGTATAGGTGTACTGGGCATTTATAAAATTAAGGAACGGAATCTTGCTGAACGGCAGCTCATAGTTCAATTGCATTTGCTGTGCATGTCGGTTGGGCTCACCAATATCGAAGAATCCATCCCAAAGGTCCAATGCCTGATTGATTCCCGAATCCCTGTCATCATCAACATTGAAATAGTTACGGACAATATTGTTGTTGGAAGCGGTCAGGTTCAACCGTAATGATTTTGACAAACTATAGTTGAGGGCATATTGCCAATTGAATAAGTAATTACGTTGTTGAAGCAATGGCAACTGCAGCGCATCTACTCCTGGCTCCAACACATCACGATACCTTTGTTGATTAAAGGAGCGGTTATAGTTGGCATTCACCGACAGGCTTGTAGGCAGGGCATTAAAGTTTAAATCCTTGAGCCATTGCCAATATTTACCTGTGAGCATGGAATCTTTTTTGGCGAACGGCGCCACTGGAGCTGGCTTAAAATTATGATTGTAAACGAATCCCGTTGAAACGTTTTGGTCCCTAAGCTCTGCCACCTCAAAATCCCTATGGTCGGTTTCGTTATAGGAATAATTAAAGGTAAAATTTTCCACATCGAAGAAATTTTCCTCGGCTTCCTCTCCCCTATTTTTTCTGACCCCGATCAAATTGATACTGGTTCGTTTGGTATAATCCTCCGCTTGCTCCTGAATGGTTTCAGCTTCTTCTTGTGTTGAAGCTGCAGCAATCCTGTCGTCCAATCTTAAATCATCATAAACAGGGTCGAACTCAGGTGTAATCAATGTTTCAGAAATACCATAATTGAATGGTAGTTGCAGATTCCATTTCTTGGGAAACAATTGCCCCACATTTACATTGGTGACCACATCATAGGAAATAGCATCTTCCAAAGCACGCTCGGTCGGGGTCTGATCTATAGACCCAAAACCAGATGTACTTCTGCTTCCTGTTGCGGTTACATTGGCAAAATCGGCCATGTTGGCGTCCAAGGCAGCAGTTGCGGCCCAGCCTCCATTATTTTCCAATCCCGCCAAACGAAGCTCGTTGAACCAAACTTCTCCCCTTGCAGGTATATCATCGATATTCTTGATACCGACCATCATACCACGGATACTACCCAAGGATGGGTTACCCCTGATACCAATACGGACCCTTCCCAAAGTTCTTGGAGCGAACTCATCAACCAAAACAGCCTCGCCATCCACTATTTCATAGTAATTGATCTCGTCCAAGGTCTGATCGGATATTCCTTTTGATTTCACCTTGTTCAAATCCCTCAATGCTACATCAATTTCGTTGACATCTGGCCAAATCTCTTCCGCAGTTGATGCTCCGAAAGAAGTAAATTGAAGCGGCAATTCTATCTGATAAAAGTTTTCGGAGAAATCCGTGCCGATTCTCAAGAAACCGACCAAGGGTGTGTCACTGTCCGAATAATCGGCATTGAATATTTTTTCGGCGTGCATAAACATTTTTAAACGTTCGTACTGACGCACATCCACATTCACATTTTTAAACACCCCACGGGAATCTTGGGACTCCAAATTTTCCACCACAAAGGACAATGACTGCTCATTCTGACGGATAATTGTATTGTTGTTGTTCAACTGTTCCCTGAAAACTCCTGGAGGCAATACATATGGTATGGGTTGCCTTCCATAATTTTCCTCTATGTTCACCGTATTCACATCGGTCACGGTAGCATCATCCGTAGGATCATTGTCCACAGTGGGCTGTAGCGAATTGGTATAGGTCCTCCAATCGCCGCGTACCAAATCCAAAGTAGCAAAACGAAGCACCACATCATCCGAAAACCCGGTAAGGTACATCCTCATAAAGCTAATGGACCTAAAATCCGAAATTCCACCGACGGCATCGGTAAAATCGCTCAATGGGATTTTATATTGAATCCATCTACGGTTCAACTGCGTTCCATTGGGCAGTGTAGGTGTTTGTCCTTCACGGATATCCGTTACGTATTGATCATCGATAGTTGTATTTGGCTTTATTTGAATACGGTATTCGTAATAGCTGTTCACGGTATTCATGGTCAAATCCCTGTCAATATCCTCCACATCGGGCAAAGTGGTGGAGCCCCTATTAGTGTTTGTAACGGTGACCGGGGAGTTTCCCTGTGTATTGTTGAAATCCAAATAGCGTTCTAAGATACCTCCCTCGCGATTTAAGTAATATTGGTAGTTGTCCAAAGCAGGGTCTTCTGCCGGACCATTATAGATTGTAGCTTCTTCCGCATCGCCGTAACCATCCAAACCAAGGTCTTGTGCCGATCTATTGGCTTCATCAGCATCAAATGCGTAAACCAAAGACTGCGTGGAAGGTACTTGACCCCAAATGGTCTCTCTCGGAATTTCATTATTGGTGCTGGCAGGCAATCCGTTTTCGTATTGCTTTCTACCATCCTTTAAAATATCTTCGGAAATATTTCCCAGGTTGAGCACCAGTTCCCCCGCATTGCCATCAACGGTTTCGCCATCGACATAAGGGTCCAACACCCAAAATTGGACAAATTCCACATTGGATTGTTCAAAATTGGTACTGCTCAACGGTCTCATGATTCCACCCCATTTGGCATCCGGGGTTTCGGTCTCAAAACTTGGATTGGCGTTGTACGGTCCTTTTGCGTTGGGATAGTAAACTATGTCCAAAGTGCTTTGTACTTGGGTCTGCCCTTGTGCAATATCGGTTTCGGTAAATACCTCATCAATAAAAACCCTACGGGTAGAGTTCAGGGAAATATCGTTGTCCGATAATCCAGATGGTCTTTGGTTGGTATAAAAAATAGGATCGATGGTGTACCAAGCCATTTTTGCCCGCTCGTACCCAACATCTATTCCCGTTCTATCATTCAAAAACTCTACTGGCGGGCTCGCCAATGTCCACCCCAGGGATGAGCGAATATCAATCAAGGCCTGTGCACCTTCAAAATCATCCAGATAGGTAGTTGTCTCCCCTTGAAAGTCGGCATTCTTTGGTGAATTGGGCCTTAAAAATGCTACCTCTCCCCTTACAGAAAGATTTGAAGGCACATCCGTATCAATATTTGGCAATTTATTGGCCAATCTCGTCAGAAAAGGAATTTCAGTACTAAAGTTTCCGTTCAGTCCAAAAATAGTATTGTTCACGGGCTCGATTCCGTAGTTTGATTTTTGGGTCAAGGGACGCTCGTTCAAGTTGAGAAAGGTTCCCCCTAAAAGAAACTTTTCGTTGAATTTATGTTCCACGTTCACCCCTGCAAAACGTCTGGTCTGCTGACCAAACACCGCATTGTTCTCAACCGAAATATTGATAGGCGTATTGGATGCCTCCAAACTTGGGTCGAGAAGCTGCACCGTACCAGCTTGATAATTTACAGTATAATCAATCCCTTCTTGCAACTGGCGACCTCCTGCAGTTACGGTAACCGAGCCTTGAGGCACATTGAAAGCTCCAATTGGAATACCGTTATTGGATTGCGAAGTATATTTTCCTTTTATTTGAAATCTGTTTTTTTCGGCATCCTGTAACGAAGCTGCCTTGGTCTTGGCGTACATGTTTCGGAACACGTAGCGCTGTTGGTTGGGATTGTAGCCCTGATCGTTGTCCACATCGTAGACCCCACCGCCCAACAATTCAAAAAGATACTCTCCGAATGGTTCGACCTTCGTGAAAATAATCCGTCCTGATTGCGAATCGACCGTAATTCCTTCAACATAATCAAAAAAGCCATCTCCGCCCGGTTGCACATCATTATAAGTGTTCAAACGGTCCAGATTAAATACATTTAATAGCACTTGGTCCTGTAGACCAGTGGGCCAACCAGCGTTCGGGTCGACCGGAGTAATATAATTTCTAGGCGTTGGGTCCGAGTAGAGGATATTGAGCCTAAAATCTTCTTGGCTCAATTGATAAGCTCCTGTAGAGTAGATGTTCTTCATCATCAAATCCCAAATAGGGTCTTGCACATTGGTGATGTTACTTTTCAATAGTTTCAAGACCAATGAATTGTTCTCAATCAAGTTGGAATTTGGTGGAACCGTGGTCGCATCCACACCTCCGTTGGCAAATTCCCCAACTTGATAGACCTGCCCATTAAAGGTATACTGGAAAGCAACCCCTAGCACCTCATCATTGCTCAAACTCTGGCTCAAAGAAATATAACCCAATTGAGAATCGAACTCGTAATCCCTGCCAGGTTCCAGTTTTCTAGCGTTTTCCAAAATCGCATAATCAAATCCTTGGTTTACGGTATATCCTGGGATATTAAATCCCGCTTCCACCGTGGCGATGTCCCGGATGGACTGGGTAAGCGCTCCGCTACCTATTTGATTTGGATCATAGTCATTAGCACCGTTCTGCGGAAGTCCTGTGGCCACTGCCTGGGGATTAAAAAATCCTGCGGGGTCCCCATTGTTCACTCCTATACGGGTATTATCCGAAATGGCCTCTCCCAAATCCTGGATGGCCACCACATTTCGCACATTCTGAGTCTGTTGGTTTCGGTTGGTCACCCATACCTCCAAACGCGTAATCTGCACTTGGGTCTGTATAAAGGGGTAAAACTGCAAGGCACGGTCGTAATTGTCACGGAAATAATGTGCCAGGAAAAAGTGCCTGTCCTCATCATAATCCAAAGCCGTAAGTGAAAATTCATTTACTGTTCCACCACCTTGGGCAACTACGGTATTGTTTTGCGAACGCTGTTCAGAGAAAACAGCCGTTACCGTGGTTTTTCCAAATTGAAGCTGTGTTTTTACACCAAACAAACTCTGCGCACCGGTAATCAAAGAACTGTTGAGCGGCATACTTACGTTACCTACTTCAATTTTTTGAAGAATATCGTCCTCGGTGGGGGTGTAATCCAACTTGACCAAATTCTGGAAATCGAACGTGGCCTCTGTATCGTAGTTTGCTGTCACCTGAAGACGTTCCCCTACTTTTCCCAACAAACTCAAACTGATACGCTGGTCAAAATCAAAAGAAAGGTTGGTTCGGTTTCTAGGGGACAATGCAGGGTTATCGTTCTTCTGCCACAAAACGCCCAAATCCATGGCTACCGACCCTTGTGGAATCACCTCAATGGTGTTTCCCCCAAAAATGGTCTCAAAAAAGTTACTGTTTACATAAAAATTGGGCAAAAGGTTTCGTCTAGCCTCTTCGCTACCGGCCTTTTTTCCGGCGTAGGCATCTCCTTTTTGCTTAAAATAGAGTTTCATCTGCTCCCTCTCCACCAAATCATAGTACTGCTCGGGCGTAAGGATTATTGGGTAATTAACATTGAAATCGCCAATGCTCTCGGTATATACGTAAGTGTTTGTTTTGGGGTCATAGGTATATTTTGCAACAATGCTGTCGGGATTTTGCATAATAAGGCGACCAAGCTCAACTCCTGTTTGCACGGAATCCTGAGCCTGCTCGTTAGTTTCCTGCGCCAATAGGTTGGATATGGACAACAAACAAACAATAAAGAAGGTGTACTTAAAACGTATTGGTTTAAGTATTGGTTTTGCCCCTTTTTTCAAACTAGTTACAAATTTTTCAGCGCCTGTTTTATAATGTTCTCTACGCTTAACGAAGTGTCTTGGGAAAGTACCTTGTCGACCACCTTTTCAGATTGCTTTCTGGTAAAACCAAGAACCTCTAATGCAGATAACGCTTCTTCTTTATTTGTATTGTTTGATTGTTGTGAAACTTCACCTATGTCGTAGACTTTTAAAATCTTGTCCTTAAGGTCCAAGATTACACGTTGGGCCGTTTTTGCACCAATCCCTTTCACAGACTGGATTGTGGGTACATCGCCATTGGCAATCGCATCCCTCACATCGGCCGGCGACAGAGAGGATAACATAGTCCTTGCCGTGCTGGCCCCGACCCCAGAAACGGATATCAATAAACGGAAGACTTCACGCTCTGCACGCTCCGCAAAACCGAACAGGGTATGGGAGTCTTCCTTTACCAATAAATCCGTGTAGATAAATATATTTTCCTCATCGGTTAGCAAGGAAAAGGTATGCAGTGAAATATTCAAAAAATAGCCCACCCCAGCGCATTCCACAATGGCATAGGTTGGATTTTTTTCGACTAGTTTCCCTCTTAAATGAGTAATCATACTATCCGTTTTATTGGAGGCTATTCTCCTTGCATTCTAGCTTTTCGTCTTTTCTCCCTTTCTTGGGCATCGATAACGGCCACTGCGGCCATATTTACCATTTCATCCACGCTTGCCCCCAATTGTAAGATGTGGGCAGCCTTGGTCAATCCGACCATTATTGGCCCAATCGAATCGGCTTTATTCAGACCTTTCAAAAGCTTGTAGGTGATGTTGGCGGATTCCAAGTTCGGAAATACAAAAGTGTTCACCTTTTGACCTGATATTTTGGAGAACGGGAAATTTTTATCGCTCATTTCCGGGTCTAGTGCAAAATCAGTTTGAATTTCACCATCGACCACCAATTCAGGGTTTCTCTCGTGTAGAATTCTAACGGCCTCACGCACCTTTTTAGCGTGGGGATGGTTTGACGAGCCAAAGTTCGCATAGGAAAGCAATGCCATGATTGGATTAAAACCAAAGGTTTTGGCCACGTTTGCCGTCATTTGGGCAATCTCGGCAAGCTCTTCTGCATTTGGATTTATATTAATGGAGGTATCCGCTAAAAATAGAGGGCCTCTATCCGTAATCATAATGTTCACTGTACTGGCATTCTGCACGTTCTTCGCCCTTCCCAGTACTTCAAAAACAGGACGTAAAACTTTAGGGTACGCCCTTGAATAGCCGGAAATCATACCATCAGCATCGCCTTCCCTCAACATCATGGCTCCAAAATAGTTACGCTTGCCCATGTTGACACGCGCACTGTATTTGGTCTCACCCTTTCTTTTTCTGAGTTCCCAAAGCTTTAGCGCATATCTGGAACGCATTTCACTGAACTCATCGGAACGAGGATCTATAATCGGCACCTCGGCATCAAATTCCAGTTCTTTCTTCAGATGTTCTATGATTTCCTTGTTTCCAAGAAGAATAGGCGTGGCTATCCCTTCCTCATAAACAATCTGAGCGGCCTTCATTACATCCAATAATTCAGCCTCGGCAAACACGATACGTTTTGGATTTACCTTGGCCCTATTGTGCAACAACCTTACTACTTTATTATCGTTGCCCGACCTTTGGTACAATTCTTCTTCGTACTTGTCCCAATCTTGAATCGGAAATTTGGCGACCCCACTATCCATGGCGGCTTTTGCCACTGCCGGTGGAATCTTGGTTATCAAACGTGGGTCGAATGGTTTTGGAATGATATAATTTCTGCCAAAGGTCAACCTTGTGGCATCATAAGCAATATTTACCTGTTCAGGCACAGGCTCCCTTGTCAAATCGGCCAATGCCCTAACGGCGGCCATTTTCATCTCTTCATTGATTTTGGTAGCACGCACATCCAAGGCTCCTCTAAAAATAAAAGGGAATCCAAGTACATTGTTCACTTGGTTAGGATGATCGGAACGTCCCGTGGCCATAATAATATCCTTTCTGGTTTCACAGGCCAGGTCATACTCGATTTCGGGATTAGGATTGGCCATGGCAAATACAATTGGATTTTCCGCCATGGAGTTCAACATCTCCGGTGATACAATGTCCGCAATGGAAAGTCCAATAAATACATCGGAACCTACCATGGCATCTTCGAGTGTATCTATTTTTCTATCGGTGGCAAACTCTGCCTTTTCAGCGCTTAAATTCTCTCTATCGCTTCTAATTACTCCTTTACTATCGAGCATTACGATATTTTCCGCCTTTGCCCCAAATGCCTTGTACAATTTGGTACAGGAAACTGCCGCTGCGCCCGCGCCACTTACAACAATCCTGACTTCTTCGATTTTTTTATCTGCTATCTCCAACGCATTCAACAAAGCAGCAGCGGAGATGATAGCAGTACCGTGCTGGTCGTCATGCATTACCGGAATATCCAGTTCCTCCTTTAATCTTCTTTCTATCTCAAAAGCTTCGGGAGCTTTGATGTCCTCTAAATTGATACCTCCAAAAGTTGGAGCGATGGTCTTCACCGTTTCGATAAAGCGATCAACATCTTTGGTATCCAATTCGATGTCGATCCCGTCTATGTCAGCAAAAATCTTGAAAAGCAAACTCTTTCCTTCCATTACCGGCTTGGAAGCTTCTGGACCTATATCTCCCAGACCCAATACAGCTGTTCCGTTGGAAATTACGGCGACTATGTTCCCTTTTGCAGTGTACTTATATACATCGTCCTTGTTCTTTTCAATTTCCAAACAAGGTTCGGCCACTCCCGGCGAGTAGGCCAGTGCCAGATCCCTTTGAGTGGAATATGGTTTTGTTGGTACAATCTTTATTTTTCCTGGTTGTGGTTTTGCGTGATACAGTAACGCTTCCCTTCTTTGCTTTTCCTTGCTCATATTATCGAAAATGAAGTGGTAAAGTTAGGGCATTCGTTGCTTTTATCTTAAAATACTAAGAATCAATTTCAACTTATCCGAAAATTTGAAAACATGTGTTTATAACCGACTGCCTCAGTTTGGTTTAGGAATCCAAGGGATAATCCTCTTTTGCCCTTTTCACATTGAGTCGCATGGCCAAAATGCTTGCAATAACAAAAAACGCGCCAGCAAAAAGCATCGCATTAACCGAATTACCACCTAAAAGGTTTTTAAAAATAGGGCCAAAAGAAAGTGTTTCAATACCCATCGGGATTACAATCATCATATTCAATATGCCCATGTAAACTCCTCTTCTTTCCTGCGGGACCACTTTGGACACCATACTGTATGGGATTCCCATCATGGCCGCCCAACCGATTCCGAACAGCACCATCGGGAAAAGCACATAAATTGGATCCTGAATGTACGGGATGGAAAATAGAGCAATTGCCGTTCCGAGCAAACTCAAAGCATACACTTTTTTGCCCCCAAATCGCAAGGTCAATGGCACCAGAACCAATGCTACTACAGCAGTAACTATATTATAGGTGGTACTCATTTTAGCTGCTTGTGCTGCCGCCTCGGAAGTATCGTACCCCAGCGAGACCCTAAACAAGGGAGTAATAAACTGCCAATACACGAATAATGCGTACCACTGAAAAAGGTAAACCGCGGACAGCTTCCACATAAATTTGGGCATTTGCTTTACCGCGTGGGCAATTTCTACAAAAGGAACCTTGAACCGTTCGGCAAACGGAAGTGCTTTGTGTTTATTGATTTCAGCCAATTCCTCATCTGTTGGAGGGATTTCGGGCGTCTTTAACACAGACCATAAAATAGTGGCTATGGAAAGAAAAGAACCTATAAAAAAGGAATAATACAACCATTTGGGTACAGTCCCCTCAACCTCTTGGCCTCCTCCAAACCAATCTTGAAATAAAAAGATAGAGGCATTGGCCAAAAGAATGCCCGCTCCCACAAATAGACTCTGCATCTGATAGCCCATACTAAACTGGGACTCCGGCAATTTATCACCCACAAATGCCCGGTAGGGCTCCATGGCCATATTGTTACCTACGTCCAAAATCCATAATAGTCCTACAGCGAACCATAAAGCTGGACTCAATGGAAAAGCAAACAAACAGATACTTCCCATTATGGCTCCAATCAAAAAAAAGGGTTTTCGCCTACCCCAACGTGGGGACCAAGTTTTATCCGATACGGCCCCAATAATAGGCTGAACGATCAACCCAGTAACCGGACCTGCAATATTAAGAATGGGGAGCATTTCTTCCGTAGCACCTAAAAAAAGAAATATGGGGTTAATGGCGCTCTGCTGCAGACCAAAACTGTATTGGATTCCAAGGAAACCAACATTCATGTTGAAAATCTGCCAAAAACTCAGTTTTGGTTTTGTAATCCTAATCATGTTGTTTGTTTAGCCACTTCTTCAACATTCTTTTAAAAAAATCAAGAATATTCAAAGAATATGGTTCAATATAATGTTATTTCTTCAGAAAATTGACATTACGTTGAAGACCTGAAAGTTTGGTTCGTTTTACCGCTGATTTCTTGAAGATTTTTTTGAACACATCCTCTGTAATCTCTTCCCAGTCTTTCTTGGTGAAGGACAACAGATCTGGATGAGGGCTGAAAAGGGGTTCGCTATGCGATTTGGAAAAACGGTTCCAAGGGCATACATCTTGGCAAACATCACAACCGAACATCCATTCGTCCAGTTTGCCATCAAATTCTGAAGAGATTTCGTTCTTCAACTCAATGGTGAGGTAAGAAATGCACTTACTGCCATCGACCACGTAGGGCTGTACAATCGCTTCGGTGGGGCAGGCATCTATACAGGCCGTGCAAGTACCGCAATGGTCGGTGACGGGCGCATCGTATTCGAGCTCCAAATCCACAATCAGTTCAGCGATAAAATAAAAAGAACCCACTTGCTGGGTCAGCAGATTACTGTTCTTCCCAATCCAGCCCAAACCGCTTTTAGCGGCCCATGCCTTGTCCAGAACCGGTGCGGAATCCACGAATGCGCGTCCGTGGACCTCGCCAATTTCTTCTTGAATAAAATGAAGCAAACTTTTGAGCTTGTCCTTTATCACAAAGTGATAATCCATCCCATAAGCATATTTGGAAATTTTATAGGAATCTGGGTTTTGTTCTTCAGAAGGAAAATAATTCAGTAACAGTGATATCACCGACTTGGAACCTTCGACCAATTTTGTAGGGTCCAAACGCTTATCAAAATGGTTTTCCATGTACTGCATTTCGCCATGCATGTTCTGCTTAAGCCATTTCTCCAAACGAGGCGCTTCTTCCTCCAGAAATCCGGCCTTGGAAACACCGCACGACAAAAAACCGAGGCGCTTGGCTTCGGTCTTTATTAGTTCTGTATTTTTCTGAAGAGCATTCAATATAGATGTTCAATAAAGTATTGAAATGCCAAGATACAAAAGAGTAAATCATTAATGCTGTGGTGGAGGCGGAATGGCCATATCATATTGTGATGCCGTAGCCAAAACTTTTTGAATAATTTCAGGTTCCACTGACTTCATAATAGCATCCTCTTCAGTTTCGGGAATGCCGAAAGTCTCAAAAAATTTATAGAACCCTTTTGGACTATGAATATTTACCCAAGTACAGGCAGTATCCGTTTTATTACTGAACGTATGCAGGGTTCCAGGCGGAATATCTACCGACTCTCCCTGTTTACAGATAAAGGTTTCCCCGTTTACAAAAAACTCAAGTTCGCCTTGGACGACCATAAAAGCCTCTTTGTATTCGCTGTGTACATGTGGCGGGGGTCCTTGCGCACCAGCTGGAGTTTCACAAACTACTAAATCATAATCACCCGTGGTCGGATGCAACGTCACTTTTTGGCCTAAGACCCATTTTGAAGTATTGTTTTTCATTTTTATGAGATTTTTGTCTCACAAACATATAGATTTATTTTTACAGGTCAAAATTTAATGAGATATTTGTCTCATGAAAGAGAAACATATTACGTCCGGACGTAAAAAACAGAAACAAAATACGAGGGATAAAATCCTTGAAGCATCAAGGAAGTTATTGGAAAAGAAAGTAGCCTTGACCATGGAGAATGTAGCGGAGAGCGCTGGTATTTCCCGAGCAACAATTTATAGGTACTACACCAATATTGATTCTATTTCCATGGATTTGATTCTTCAACTGGACGTTCCCAAACCTGATAGTTTTTTTGGCAATGACAAGGAAACATCAGAAAATGACACTCTTCTAAACATCCAAAAGGCATACTTGGATTTCAGTCTTCGAAACGAACAAACCTCAAGAAAGTTTTTGGCAGCTGTATTGGCATCATCCAACCCCCAAATGCGTAGAGGAAAAAACCGAATCAACACGCTCCGAGAGTACTTTAAATCCAACAATGTTGATTTAAGTGAAGAGGAGAAAGAAAAATTGATTCATCTGTCCGTACTTTTAATGGGAATAGAATCCATCATTACCGCAAAGGACGTCTGCGAATTGGATAATGAAACAACCTTTGAAACCTTATCTTGGGGCCTACAATTGATTTTGAAAGGATGCGGACTACATAAGTGATTTCTTCAACAGGGTTTCACTTGGTCTTAACCATATCAAATTCATCTTTATAATATTTCATAATGGGTTGAAATGGCCCCAATTGATGCTGCTGTTCACTAAAATGGTCTGAATAAGGACCATACGGGGTGGAAACAGGCTTTTTGACCAAATCCGGAAAATCAACCTCTCGGTTAGGCTTTGTTGGTCTCAATTTTTGATTGATATAACCTGCAACATCATATGCCTCTTCGTCGGTAAGCATGGGGCTGTCATATGTGGTTCCGTAGGGCATATTCCCTTTAATGAACTGCGCTGCGGTAATTACTCGAGTCATACCAGCGCCATTGTTGTACGAATCGTTTCCCCACAAAGGTGGGTACAAATAGGTACCGTCTTCCTGTGACTCTCCTTGTCCATCCGTACCATGGCATTCTACACAGGTTTGTTGAAAAACAAGCTCTCCATGTTTTAAATCCACTGCCCTATTCGGAATCTCAACACTTAAAAAGCCTTGACCCTCGATTTTACCGTTGGATGGTGCAGCCCTGCCCAACCATTCCAGATAAGCGAGCAACGATGTCATTTTTTCACTGTTTTCGGAAAGCACCTTGCCATTCATGCTGCGTTCCATGCAACCATTGATTCTCTCCTCTATGGTTCCCATTTTATCCTCTCGACCACGATACTGTGGAAAGCGCTTTACAACGCCAATCAATGGTGCGGCGTAGGGTTTGGTTCCGCCATTTAGATGACAACTGGCACAAGCCAGATTGTTTCCTGCATACATTTGCGTTGAATCCGTTTGTTTGGGTCCCAAATGTTGCGGAGTGTTCCTGAAAATTTCGAATCCTTCCTTTATTTTTTGGTTCTTAGCAGAGTTGGAGAGATTGTACACATTGTAATCCAGATAAAAGACATCATCCGGAAGTACTGCATACTCTTTGGAACCAAAGTCGCCGAATGCGGCCAATACCACTGTAAAGGCCAACCCCAGCATCAAAATGACACAGACCCCCAATTGCACGCACAGCTTTTTAATCTGGCGAGCAATGGCCAGGTTTTTATCCGAACTCTGCTCTTCAGGATGTATTGGTTCGTCCATGATTCCTCTTTAATCATGCAAAGCAATTACGAAATGATAAGATAGGGGTGCTTTCCTTGATTCCCATACAATGGATCTCCAATCCAAGAAGACAATCAAACAAGCAAGTAAATTACAAAAAGATTTAACTGGAAAGCAACAAAACATCAAAACAATCCGCCCTGCGTACCACCCTTCACCTTGCCCAAATGCCTATAGGCAAGTTCAGTGACCTCCCGCCCTCTCGGGGTTCGCATTATAAAACCTTGCTGAATCAAAAAAGGCTCGTAAACTTCTTCCAACGTTTCGGCACTTTCGGAAACTGCCGTTGCCAAGGTGGTGATTCCGACCGGCCCTCCTTTGAACTTGTCTATAATGGTAGTCAGGATTTTATTGTCCATTTCATCCAATCCATGAGCATCCACGTTTAGGGCCTTAAGACCAAATTGCGAAATTTCAAGGTCAATGTTCCCGTTACCCTTTATCTGGGCAAAATCCCGGACCCGGCGCAAAAGTGCATTACAGATTCTGGGCGTCCCCCTACTGCGACCTGCAATCTCTATCGCGGCATCGTTGGTGATGGGTACGTTTAAAATTTCGGCGCTACGCTCCACAATGGTGGATAAAAGTTCGGTATTGTAGTATTCCAAACGGCTCTGAATCCCGAACCTCGCCCGCATGGGAGCTGTCAATAGACCGGATCGCGTAGTGGCTCCGATCAAGGTGAACGGACTTAGGTTTATTTGCACGGTACGGGCATTGGGCCCTGTCTCGATCATGATATCGATTTTATAATCCTCCATAGCGGAATACAGATATTCTTCCACAATTGGACTCAACCTATGGATCTCATCTATGAAAAGGACATCCCTTTCATCCAAATTGGTCAACAAGCCGGCCAAATCGCCAGGCTTGTCCAGCACAGGACCAGAGGTGACCTTTATTCCCACGCCAAGCTCATTGGCAAGAATATGGGCCAACGTTGTTTTACCAAGACCCGGAGGACCATGAAAAAGGGTATGGTCCAAGGCCTCGCCCCGAAGATTGGCAGCCTGTACAAAAACCTTCAGGTTTTCGAGTACTTGGGCCTGCCCTGTAAAGTCATCAAAACTAATGGGCCGTAAAGCTCTTTCTATATCAAATTCTTCCGGAGAAAGATTATCGCCTGTTGGATCTAAATTTTCATTCATGGTTCAACAAATATAGTTGAAAACAGAATCCACCTAAAGTCATAAGCACTAAAATACCTGATAGCGTTCACTTCTTAAAAATCTAAATCTTACCTTAGATAAGTTTAAAATACATCAATATATCCCTTTATGGTTACCACAGATTATTCCACTGGAATTCTACAATACATCCCTTTTTTCTATGTCATTTGGTCTGACGACCTCCTCTCCGCTTCCGAAATATCGGTTGTTCAAAAAGCAATAAAGCTTGATGAAACATTGAGCAGTGAAGAGAAAAAACAATTGGACAGTTGGTTGCACAAGGACCGTCCTCCGCATGATGATGAAATCAAAAACTGGAAGCAGACCATTGCCACTTCCAAAGTAAAACTGATTGAGAGCGACACCTACCCTCTAACCTCACTTAGCCAAAGATTGGTGAAAAACGATGAATTGAACGAGCAGTTAAAACATATCGAAGTTCATCTTGGCATACAGCCCAACCACTACAACCACTTGTTCGATGTGGAGGTGGTTCATGAAAAAACTTCGGACGAATACGATGCCGATGTTCTGGATACTATTTTAAAGGGAGAACATGCCGAGGAAGTAGATGAGTTCCGGAAATTTTTGGATAAACCGGATTTTGCTTGGGAAATTTTACGGGATAAAGATGAATTCCGGAATAGGGTTTTGAAACAGGTACAGCTTTTAGGCGAAGCTGGATACGGTGCAATGGCCTATCCTGGCACATATGGCGGAACTGACAACATGCCGGCCTACGCCGCTATTTTTGAGCATCTGATGTTCGTGGACGGTAGTTTGGCCATAAAATTTGGGGTTCAATTTGGTCTTTTTGGTGGAAGCATTCAAAAATTGGGCACAAAAAAGCATCATGACCAATATTTGACCGATGCAGGGAAAACAAAATTACTGGGCTGCTTTGCAATGACAGAAACCGGGCATGGTTCCAATGTCCGTGGCATCAAAACAACGGCTACTTACGACAAAGCAACGGATTCCATTATTATACATACCCCAGGTAAGAACGACAACAAGGAATACATCGGAAATGCGCTGCATTCGAAAATGGCATCTGTTTTTGCACAGCTTATCGTCGATGGCAAAAATGAAGGTGTGCATGCGATTTTGGTTCCGCTGAGGAACGAAAATCACGATACACTGGAAGGCATCACCATCGAGGACAATGGCTATAAATTGGGACTGAACGGGGTGGATAATGGAAAAATCTGGTTCAACAATGTAAAGGTCCCCAGACAAAACTTGCTGAACAAATATGGGGAAATCAAGGATGATGGTTCCTACTTTTCCACCATTAAGAATCCGAACAAGCGCTTTTTCACCATGTTGGGAACTTTGGTCGGCGGTCGTATTTGTGTGGCCCGGGGTGCTCTGGGAGGCAGCAAAATGGCCTTGTCCATTGCGGTAAAATATGCACTTAACCGCAGACAGTTCAACGACAACGTTAAAATTCAGGAGGACCTGATCATGGACTACCCCACCCATCAATTACGATTAACCCCAAAAATTGCAGCGGCCTACGTATATCATTTCACCTTGGAGGATATGATGAAGTGCTACAGTGACGACTCCCAACCTGATAAGCGAAAGATAGAAACCCAAGTAGCAGGGTTGAAATCCATTATAACATGGTACGCCAATGATGCCATTCAGGAGTGTAGAGAGGCATGCGGTGGCAAGGGGTATTTATTGGAGAACCGTATTGCGGACCTTAAAGGCGATGTAGACATTTTCACCACTTTTGAAGGTGACAATACCGTTTTGCTACAACTAGCGGCCAAAGGTGTTCTATCGGATTTTAGGGCGGAGTTCAACAGTGCCGGTTTTGCATCGGTACTTAAACTTTTGCAGACACAGCTTACGGATAAACTTACGGCTATCAACCCACTCTATTCCAACAAAGTTGATGCCGAACACCTTTATAATCCAAAGTTTCACAAGCATGCTTTTGATTACCGGACCAGAAGGCTAACATATACCTTGGCGATGCGCATACGGGACTACATCAAAAAAGGAATTCCTTCGTATCAAGCTTTTTTAAAGGTTCAATCCCATTTACTGGCTCTCGGCAAGGCCTATAGCATTGAGCTGTCCTACAGTATTTTTTGTGACCACATCGAAGTTATTACCGACCTTAAGTATCGTGCTTTAATGGAAAAGGTGGGTTGCCTATACGCCTTGGACCAAATAAATTCGGATGCAAGGTGGTTTTTGGAGCAAGGCTACATTGGCAATACCAAATCCAAGGCTATCCGTCAGCGCGTAGAACGATTATCTACAGAACTAAGGCCGCATATTGAAGTTTTGGTGGATGGTTTTGGTATTCCCAAGCATTGCATGAGTGCTCCTATCACCAAATAATCGTCAATCCTCTTTTTTGATGAGCTGGGAGGTCCCCAAAAATTCTTCTATGGTAATCTTTGGTGTGCCGTAGAGGTAAATACCTGCGTTTCCAGAGGATTTTATGGATATATCACCAAATGAATACACTCTAGCATTGGCCGTGCCGGTAATTTCGAGTTGCGCTGAATTTATTTGCATGGTTTCGCCCTTATAGTTGGCATCGTCCAACAAATTGGCATGAAATCTATCCGAAGTGCCTTCCATGGCCAAGGATGAATTTCCTTCCATATCTACAACGCCGGAATTTATCTGTGCGTACACATAGGCCTGTGCCCTTTTGTTCAGATTTACGTTTAACGAATCTACCTCTAGATGAAAATCGCCGCTACTGGTATCTTCTAAATTGATGTCCATTACATCTGCATTCGCCTTAATGTCCAATTTGGTATTATTGAAACCATCCACGAACAGTTCCTCGGATTGGATAACGTCTTGGGAAGCCATAGCCCCGTTTTTTACAGTAATCGCATTGAGTTGGGTATAATTCACTGTGATTTCCAACTCCTTTTTTGCCGTGATGTTATAGTAAGAACTGATAACCAAAGTGCCATCATTCACCTCGAATTTTAGAATGTCCACTAAGTTATCATCAGCTATAAGATGGTAACCTGGCCCCAAAGATTTCTTCAGGTTGATTTCAAGGTCATCATTTAAGATTACAGCATTAAATGGTGGCAACTCCTCACTGACCTGGGTTACAATGCGACTACCCTTTATTTTAGGCTTACGTTGGGCAATGGTCACCATTGGAACTAAAACTAATAGCAGGATTACGATTTTTTTCATCACGGTTTTCTTTATGAAAAGGGGAATGCTTGTTTAAAGATATACAATTCACCTCAAAATATGTTCCAACAAAAAAAGCCCATCCAAATTGGACGGGCCTTCTCACTAATATAACTATGTTTTTAGTGGTTGAGTTCTTCTTCGTTCTCTTGAAGCGGAACGTTTTGCGGAACAAAATCCTGCCCTGCTATGATGTACTCACCATTCTCGTATGTTTTACTATAATCATATGCCCAACGGTACACGTGTGGAATTTCTCCAGGCCAGTTTCCGTGGATATGCTCCCTAGGAGTTGTCCATTCCAGGGTATTTGAGCCCCATGGGTTAACAGGTCCTTTTTTACCGTAGAATATACTTGAGATAAAGTTGTAAACGAATATCAACTGCGCCAAACCTGCGATTATCGCAAATACGGTCATTAATACCTGTACGTTCGTCAACTCATCGAACATTGGGAATGCTGTGTTCTCGTAGTAACGACGTGGCACACCTGCCATTCCCACAAAGTGCATCGGGAAGAATACCCCGTAGGCACACACTGCGGTAATCCAGAAGTGTACGTAACCCAAGTTTTTGTTCATCATACGGCCATGGAACATTTTTGGGAACCAGTGATAAATACCTGCGAACATTCCGTACAGGGCGGATATACCCATTACCAAGTGGAAGTGAGCTACCACGAAGTATGTATCGTGAACGTTGATGTCCAACGTACTGTCACCCAAAATGATACCTGTTAGACCTCCCGTGATAAATGTTGACACCAAACCAATAGAGAACAACATGGCAGGGTTGAGCTGCAGGTTACCTTTCCAAAGAGTGGTGATATAATTAAATGCCTTTACCGCTGATGGTATCGCAATCAATAGTGTTGTAAATGTAAATACAGATCCCAAGAAAGGGTTCATACCAGATACGAACATGTGGTGGCCCCACACAATTGTGGACAAGAAGGCAATTGCCAAGATGGAGGCAACCATCGCTCTATATCCGAAAATTGGTTTTCTTGCATTTGTTGACATTACTTCGGATGTGATACCCAATGCAGGCAACAATACGATATATACTTCGGGGTGACCCAAGAACCAGAACAAATGCTCGTACAATACGGGTGATCCACCTTGGTAGTGCAACACCTCTCCCTGAATAAAGATATCCGATAAAAAGAAAGAGGTTCCAAAGCTTCTATCCATGATCAGCAACAAAGCTGCTGATAACAATACAGGGAAAGAAATAACACCGATAATTGCCGTTACAAAGAAAGCCCAGATAGTCAATGGCAAACGTGTCATGGACATCCCTTTTGTTCTAAGGTTGATCACCGTTACAATGTAGTTCAATGAACCCAATAATGAAGAAGCGATAAAGATGGCCATGGATACCAACCAAAGCGTCATACCCATACCAGAACCTGGCTGCGCCATTGGAAGCGCACTCAATGGTGGATAAATGGTCCAACCTGCAGCTGCGGGGCCTGCCTCTACGAACAATGAAATAATCATGATGACAGATGATATAAAGAACATCCAGTAAGAAATCATGTTCATAAATCCGGAAGCCATATCCCTAGCGCCAATCTGCAATGGAATCAAAAGGTTACTAAAAGTACCACTCAATCCCTGTGTCAACACAAAGAATACCATTAAAGTACCGTGGATGGTCACCAATGCCAAATAAATATCGGCATCCATAACACCATCCGGAGCCCATTTTCCCAGAACAGCCTCAAAAATCCCGAAAGACTCGCCCGGCCATGCCAATTGCATTCTAAACAACAATGACATAGCAATACCAATGAATCCCATGATTAGACCGGTAATCAGATATTGCTTGGATATCATCTTATGGTCCTGACTGAAAATGTATTTTGTGATGAAAGTTTCCTTATGGTGATGTCCATGATCATCGTGGTGATCATCGTGACTTACATGGGCTACTTCAGACATATTCCAATTAATTTTTCGTTATTCTTTTAAGTTGTTTGTTACTCTTCCGAAGCGGATTCTTCTAATTCAACATCTGCCTCTTCATCTGTACTGGCTACTTGCTCTTCGGCTTCTGTTTCTGCTTCATCAACCATTACAGATTCTTTAAAGGTTTTCTGCTCGGCCATCCAAGCATTGAATTCCTCTTCGGTCTCCACTATAATCTTCATCTGCATGTTATAGTGAGATTTTCCGCATATTTTATTACACAACAATATGTAATCGAATTCCCATGGATCATCGCCTTTTTGAGCACGTATGGCATTGGTTCTTTTTACCTTATCCACAACATCAGGATTCAATCGCATCTCTTCTGTTGTCACTGTTGGTGTAAATGAAAATTGTGTAATCATACCAGGAACACAGTTCATCTGAGCTCTAAAATGAGGCATGTACGCAGAGTGCAATACATCTTGAGACCTCATTTTAAAGTTCACTTTTCTGCCAACTGGCAAGTGTAGTTCTTTTACAATGATATCGTCTTCCGCGTTAGGGTCAGATTCATCAATACCCAGAACATTGGCATTGGCAATATCAATCAACCGAACATTGGCCTCGCCCAAAACGTTGTCATCTCCTCCATATCTAGCTGTCCAGTTAAATTGCTGTGCATACAGTTCCACAATCAATGGGTCATCATCTTCGTTGATATCCATAATATTGGTCCATGTGTACAATCCCCAAAGGATTAGACCTGCCAATACTATCACCGGAATAATGGTCCAGATAAACTCCAATCTGTCATTATCTGCAAAGAAAAGTGCTTTTTTACCTGTTTCTCCCCTGTACTTGTAACCAAAGTAGTGCAACAATGCCTGTGTAATGGTCTGTACAAAAAAGATTATTGCGAAAGAGACCCACATTAACTGGTCGTAGTCACCACCATGTTCGGATGCCGCCTCTGGCAAAAGCATTTTATAATACTTGGCAAAGCTGAAAATTGTGATTCCGTAAATAAAAATGAGAAACGCAAACAACAAATAACCGTTGTTCTTGTTATCGGAATCGTTAGCTATCTCAGTGCGTTCTGTTTTAGTTTGCGATAGTTCAAAAATCTTGGTCATCTGCCAAATCGCAATCGCAACCAGTACTAAAACAGTAAATGTTAATAATGCAGTCATCGTATATCTATCTAAGACTTAAATCGTAATGTATTAATAATGAAAATGTCTACTCTCCTCTATAAATGGATTTCGTTTGGGCTGTAAAGGTGCCTTTGTCAAAGCGGTAAACACCCAGTAAACGAACAGACCTCCGAAGAACAAAATACCACCAATTTCTGGTAGACCAATAAACCATTGGTCACCAACCGTTGCAGGCATTATCATATTAAATATATCCAAATAGTGGCCAAAAAGCACCACAATACCGGTCATGATCACAAACCAGTTGATTCTCTTGTAATCACTGTTCATAAGCACCAATAACGGGAACACAAAGTTCAGTACCAACATTCCGAAGAATGGAAGTTTATAATCTTGGAACCGTGCCACATAATAGGTAACCTCCTCAGGAATGTTTGCATACCATATCAACATAAACTGTGCAAACCATAAATAGGTCCAGAAAATACTGATACCGAACATAAACTTGGCCAAATCGTGAATATGGCTGTTGTTTACATCCTCTAAATATCCTTTTGATTTAAGGTAAACGGTTACCATGGCAATCACCGTGATACCAGATACGAACATACTTGCGAACACGTACCATCCGAACAAGGTACTGAACCAGTGTGGATCAACACTCATAATCCAGTCCCAAGACATCATGGATTCGGTTACAAGATAGAATACCAAGAAACCGGCAGACCATCTAAAGTTTTTTACAAAGTTGGTATTGTCATTCGATTCATCTTGTGCCAAAGACAATTTTCTTGAATACTGACGGTAGAAAATCCATCCGCCCAAAAATATTGCCGCTCTGATCAAGAAGAAAGTTGGATTCAAATATCCTGCTTTTCCTTGCAATAACTCGTCATGGGCAACCACCTCAGAATCCATCCACACAAAAAGGTGGTTCATATGCATTGCTGAAAGCAATAGAATTACAAATACAATAATTCCTCCAGGCACCAAGTAAGCGGTAATCCCTTCCATAACCCTAAAGAGCAATGGGGACCATCCTGCTTGGGCTGCGCGCTGTATGGCATAGAAAGCCAAAACGCCAAGAGAAATCATAAAGAAAAAGAAGGCTGCTACATAAAGAGCGGACCATGGCCTGTTTTTCAACTGGCTCAACAAATGCTCATCGTGCGAAGAATCGTGTTCCTCACCGTGAGCGGCCTCTGCTCCATGTCCTTGATCACCATGGCTTTCGGCGGCTGCTTCTGCATGTCCTCCTCCATGACCATCATCGTGCACTGCTACCATGGCCTTGGCTTCTTCCACCGTTGAAGGGGCAGATATAAAACCAATTACAAGGAAAACGAATCCAAGCCCCATGGCGATGAAAGATCCTAGTCTAAGTTTGTTTGAAAAGGTATACATAGTTTCTTCTTATCCTATTATTTTGTTAGGTCTTCCTTTAACTTCATCACGTACTCGGACACTTGCCACATTTCTTCTTCGTTGGCAAATTGTGAGGCATAAGAGCCCATCGAGTTCAATCCATAATAAATAGTATGGTAAGTGGTTCCTACCGTAATATTTCTAGCTGGATCATCGTAGCTGGGAACACCCAATATTTTTTCGTTCTTAACAAGATTGCCTTGACCATCTCCTTTTGGTCCATGGCAAACGGCACAATAAATTGCGTATAGCTCCGCTCCTTTTACCAAATTTTCCTCATGTTTCAAGGAATCCAATGGACTTGTATTCAATCTTGCTAGTTCCTTACCTTCCGGAGTGTTTTCAAACTCATAGGGCATGTATCCTCTGGAAATGGTTCCTTCCGGTGGCAACATGGCTTCGGTCCCATCGGGGAACAATCCGTTATCCACACCTTGATAGGCCTCATATCCTACAGGTTCGTACATGTTTGGCATGAATTGGTAGTTTGGACTGTTCTTGTCCGCGCAAGATGCAGCGAAGATAACCAGTACCAAAACAACACTTATTTTACCTAATTGCTTCATATTATTAAGACTCCTTTTCTGTAACTTTTACTTCTACCGCTCCTGTTTCCCACAACAACTCGGCAAGTTCATTTTCGTTATCGTGTAAACCGATTTCCATCAAAAAGTGATCATCGGTCGTACGTTTATCAGGGTTCTCGGCTTTTTTGAACGGCCACATTCTACTTCTAAGGTAAAAAGTGATCACCATCAAGTGAGCTGCAAAAAACACCGTAAGCTCGAACATGATAGGAACAAAGGCTGGCATATTTTCCAAGTAACTGAAACTTGGTTTACCTCCAATATCCTGAGGCCAATCCTCAATCATGATAAAGTTCATCATAACTATGGCGACGGTTAGCCCCAAACATCCGTAAAGGAAGGATGTAATAGCGATTCGTGTATCCGCCAATCCCATAGCCTTGTCCAACCCGTGAACCGGGAAGGGAGTGTACACTTCTTCGATATGATGGTGCTCTGCCCTAACTTTTTTTACGGCATGCATCAACACATCATCGTCGTTGTAAAGTGCCTGTATAACTTTTGACGCCATAATTATTTTTTATCGTTTAACAACTTTGCTTGACCAGCCCAATCATCGCGTTGTGCACGCCCTGGGAACCTTCCAGTAATCGAGTCTAGCAAATCATATTCTCTTTCGGTCATTCTTGCGACCTGGGCATAGGTAAATATGCCAATTTCGTTCAAGGTACGCTCCATTTCCGGGCCTACTCCTTTAATCTTTTTAAGGTCGTCCGGTGTTTCCGTGGTGGAATCAAATGTTCCTACTGCACTAAGCAATTCATCAACCCCTACTTTATCTCCTACCATTGGTGCAGGTTCGCCCATTAAAACATCATCAGTTATTGGCTCGCTATAAGTAACTGTTCTATTCACACCTTGTGGCATTACGTATAACGGCTTACCTGAATCCCTAAGTGTCTTATATTTTTCTCCGGATGCTTTCAAGATTGACTTTACCTCTGCCTGAGCAATTACCGGGAATGTTCTGGAATACAACAGGAACAATACAAAGAAGAATCCGATGGTTCCCACAAAAATTCCGATATCTACAAATGTTGGGGAGAACATGGTCCATGAGGATGGCAGGTAATCCCTATGCAATGAGGTAACAATAATCACGAAACGCTCGAACCACATCCCTATGTTTACCACAATAGAGATAAAGAAAGAGAACATAATACTGGTACGTAATTTTTTGAACCACATGAACTGAGGCGAGAACACATTACAGGTCATCATGGACCAGTAAGCCCACCAGTAAGGCCCTGTAGCCCTGTTCAAGAAGGCGTACTGTTCGTACTCAACCCCAGAGTACCAAGCAATGAACAACTCCGTGATGTAGGCACATCCTACAATGGAACCTGTAATCATGATTACGATGTTCATCAACTCAATATGCTGTACTGTAATATAAGCTTCAAGACTACACACTTTTCTCATAATGATCAAAAGCGTGTTCACCATGGCAAATCCAGAGAAAATCGCACCGGCAACGAAGTACGGTGGGAAGATGGTAGTGTGCCATCCTGGAATTACAGAAGTAGCAAAGTCAAACGATACGATGGTGTGTACAGAAAGTACAAGTGGTGTTGCCAAACCGGCCAATACCAAGGAAACTTCCTCGAAACGCTGCCAGTCTTTAGCCCTACCTGTCCAACCGAAGCTCAACAAGCTATATATTTTCTTTTGAAATGGTTTTACCGCCCTGTCACGGATCATGGCAAAGTCAGGCAATAGACCTGTCCACCAGAACACCAATGATACAGAAAGATATGTTGAAATCGCAAATACGTCCCAAAGCAATGGTGAGTTGAAGTTCACCCACAAGGAACCAAATTGGTTAGGAATAGGAAGTACCCAGTACCCCAACCATGGACGACCCATGTGGATAATCGGGAATAAACCAGCCTGAACAACCGAGAAAATGGTCATCGCCTCTGCAGAACGGTTGATCGCCATTCTCCATTTTTGGCGGAAAAGCAAGAGTACAGCTGAAATCAGTGTACCTGCGTGACCAATACCTACCCACCATACAAAGTTGGTAATATCCCAGGCCCAGTTAACGGTTCGGTTAAGTCCCCAAACCCCAATACCCGTGGAAACGGTATAAATGATACATCCTAGACCCCAGAGGAATGCCACTAATGCGATGGAAAATACAATCCACCATTGCTTATTGGCCTTTCCCTCAACCGGACGGGCAATGTCCACTGTTACATCGTGGTATCCTTTGTCTCCGACCACTAAGGGCTTTCGAATAGGTGCTTCGTAATGCGACGCCATAATTTATCTTCTAGTTACTTCTTTTATTGATTAAGCCTCGTTGGTGTTTCTAACTTTAACATGGTAGAACACGTTTGGTTTTGTTCCTACATGCTCCAACAGATGGTACATTCTGTCATCGTTCTTCAACTCTGCCACTTTACTGTCATGATCATTGATATCTCCAAATACCATAGCTCCACTGCTACAAGCTGCAGAACATGCTGTCTGGAACTCACCATCTTTGATGACTCTTCCATCTCTCTTGGCATCCAAAATAGTCTTTTGGGTCATTTGGATACACATAGAGCATTTTTCCATTACACCTCTTGAACGTACGTTCACATCCGGGTTGATTACCATTTTACCCAAATCGTTGTTCATGTTGAAGTCGAACTCGTCGTTGTTATTGTACAAGAACCAGTTGAACCTACGAACTTTATACGGACAGTTGTTGGCACAATATCTCGTACCTACACAACGGTTATATGCCATATGGTTTTGACCTTGTCTACCGTGAGATGTTGCCGCAACCGGACAAACAGTTTCACAAGGAGCGTGGTTACAATGCTGACACATTACTGGCTGGAAAGCAACTTGTGGGTTGGCAGATGGGTCTTCCATCTCCCTGAAACCACCAAGAGAACCTTGATCACCCCAAAGGCCGTCCATGTTTTCCTTCTTCTCATTATCTTCTTCAAAGGTCTCCTCAGAAGAATAGTACCTATCAATTCGCAACCAGTGCATATCTCTGGAACGACGCATTTCGCGCTTTCCAACCACGGGAACGTTGTTCTCTGCATGACATGCTATAACACAGGCACCACAGCCGGTACATGCGTTCAAATCGATGGACAGGTTAAAGTGATGCCCAACGCTTCTATCAAATTCTTCCCAAAGGTCCGCATCCGGAGAAGTCACAGGTATTTCATTGTGATTCAAAGTTACGTGCGGCATCGGGTTCCACTCTGCGTGGTCTTTGGTATTGAAAATCTCCAAGGTAGTTTCCTTGATAATATCTCCTCTACCCATCAATGTTTTATGCGACTGGATACAAGCAAACTCATGCTCCCCTCCAGTTTTCTCAACGGTTACAGATTGCACATCGGAGAAATTGCTATACAAAGCGTAAGCATTAACTCCCGTTGCCATCTCTTCCTGCATACCGGCCTTCTTACCATAACCGTAAGACAGACCAACGGTACCAACAGCTTGACCCGGTTGAATGATCACTGGAACATTTTCCAACACTTTTCCATCCACGGTCAATTTAACGTAGCTACCATTTACTCCACCATCAGCCTCAATACTATTCTCAAGACCCCAAGCTTCGGCATCTGCTTTGGAAACGGTCAAATAGTTGTCCCAAGATACCCTAGAAATTGGGTCAGGGAATTCCTGCAACCAAGGGTTATTGGCCTGACGACCGTCACCCATACCCGTTTTAGAATACAGTACCAACTCGGTACCGGAACTTGTTGAATTCACCAAAGAGCGAATTGCAGAAGCAATTGGAACAATCTCTGGCTGAACCTCTTCGGTATCTTCCTGAGAAGTTGTTTGCGGTTCAGCTCCTTCCACTACAGCAACACTTGCCGAGGCAGCGTAAACACCATCCTGCAAAGCTTTGTTCCATGAACCACCTTGAAGCATATCCGTACTCCAAGTTTCTTTGATGTATTCGTAATATGTTTTCTCAATGCCCATCCAGGCCAAAAGTGCTGTTTGAAACTGTCTCGTATCAAACAACTCCCTAATGGCTGGCTGCATTAAGCTAAATTCTCCTTTTTTGAATTCGGCATCACCCCAAGATTCCAAATAATGCGAAGCTGCAGCAACATAAGTAGAAGCCTGAGCCGTTTCATCATTATTAAAAGCAAAGTCAACCGACACATCTACCCGCCCAAGTCCAGCGAGGAACTCATCGGCATTTGGCAACGTGTAGGCTGGGTTAACACCATCCATAATCAATGCACCAACACGACCCGCATTCATGTCCGCAATAAGCTTGTTCACTTTTGCAGCATCACCTTGACGCACATATTTTGGTTTGTCTGTATCGAAAGCCTCACTGCCCAACAATTTATTGATTGCCAACACAACGGTCTGTGCATTCTCATCATTAAGACCACTTACAACAACCGCCTTGCTACCAGCTTTTCTGATTTCCGCTGCAACTTTATCCACAGCTTCATCAACATCAGATGTTCCGCCACCAACATTGCTGCCGTTCAACTTACCGTACAATTTGGCAAGGGCAACTTTCTGCTGGGTCGGCGTCATTGGATATCTCTTGTCCGCATTGGCACCTGTCAAAGACATATTGGCCTCCAACTGCACATGTCTGGACATTTTTCCGTTTTTGGGAACACGACCTTTGGCATAACCAGAATCATATCCTCCTCCTTGCCAATCCCCAAGGAAATCAGCTCCGAAAGAAACGATTAAATCAGCTTTTTCAAAGTCGTAGTCGGCCAAGGCACGCTCACCGTAAGCTTTACTATATGCATTTAACGCGGCATCTTCGGAAATGGCATCGTAAACTACATGGTTTACATTCTCCCCGTAAGCCGCTTTAAACTCAGATATCAATTTTGTTGTTGAAGGACTGGCATAGGTCTGCGTTAACAGCACCACTTGCTTGCTAGAGCCTTTTAACCCATTCAATTTTGCCTTAACCGTAGCATCCAAGACCTTCCACTCAACAGGCTCACCATTGGCCATTGGCCCTTGAACTCTTTTGCTATCATACAAAGTCAAAACAGAAGCCTGCACTCTTGCATTGGCACCGCCATTAACTTTTGCATCGGTATTGTTTTCAATTTTGATAGGCCTTCCCTCCCTGGTCTTCACCAAGATGCTGGCAAAATCAAAACCGTCCGCAATAGTGGTAGCATAGTAGTTTGCCACACCCGGAACAATGTTGTCCGGCTGAACCACATACGGAATCGATTTATGAACCGGGCCTTCGCACGCCGCAACAGTTGCAGCAGCAGTACTGAAACCTACATATTTCAAGAAATCCCTACGCGATGTGTTCGATTGGGACAAATTCTCCTTGTCCCCCAAAAACTCATCAACGGGAATCTCTTCGGTAAACTCGTTGTTTCTTAGCGCCTCAACAATGGAATCGTTCGGATTCAACTCCGCTTCACTTTTCCAATATTTTTTGTTTGATGCCATACGATATATCTGAGATTATCTTCTTTTAATTCTTAATAGTGACACTTTCCACATTCCAGACCACCCATCATTGCAGCGGTCACTTCCTCAACTCCATACTTTTTAGCCAACTCTTCGTGGATTGCTTCGTAGTATGCGTTACCCTGAATCTTCACATTGGTTTCACGGTGACAGTTGATACACCATCCCATAGTTAATGGAGCATGCTGCTCAACGATTTCCATTTCCTGAACAGGACCGTGACATGTTTGACAGTCAACACCAGCTACGGAAACGTGCTGTGAGTGGTTAAAGTAGGCAAAGTCGGGAAGATTGTGAATCCTAACCCACTCCACTGGCTGGCTATTGCCGGTGTAGCTTTGGTTTTCTTCATCCCAACCCACTGCCTTGTATAGTTTTTTGATCTCTCCCGTGTAGAACTCGTTGGTATGACCGGCAGCCAAATCTTCGGCCGAAGGACCTTCAGCGGTTCCTGTGTATTCGTAGATAGATTTATGACAGTTCATACAAACATTCAAGGAAGGAATCCCAGAAGTTTTTGAAACTCGTGCAGAAGAGTGACAGTACTTACAATCCACACCATTGTCGCCAGCGTGAATCTTATGAGAGAAGTGAATTGGCTGAACAGGAGCATATCCTTGATCAACACCCACCTGCATTAAATAACCGTAAGCAAAATACGCACTGCCCAACAACAAGAAAACAACTGTCACCAAAACCAAGAACTGGTTTTGAACAAATGCTTTCCAAATGGGCAAACGCTTTTCTTTCTCTTGTTCCAGAACAACACCATTGGCCTCCGCAATTCTGCGCAAGGTCTTGTTCACCAAAATCAACATAACGACCAATAGAGCGAAAACCAATGCCAAAGCACCAAGGATCATCTCATTGGAAATACCGGAACTTGAACCACCTGAACCTTCACCGCCTGCTGGAGTTGCACCAGCCGCCTGGGCAGGAGCCTTTGGAGGGGCAGCGGTATAGGCCAAAATATTGTCAATATCCTCATTGGACAATGTTGGGAATGGCGTCATGGCCGCCTGATTGTACTCTGCGTAAATTTTGTTGGCATAGGCATCTCCAGATGCAATTACCGCTGGACTATTTTTAACCCATGCGTAAATCCATTCTTTGTCCAAACCTTCATCCTCGGCCAACCTAGCCTCCACATTTGCCAATGCGGGACCTGTCATTTTCCTGTCCAAGGAGTGACATGCAGCACAGTTCTGATTAAAGAGTTGTTTTCCTTTTACCGGATCACCATCAACAGCTTCTGCAGTCTGTTCTGTTGCAGCATCGGTCGTTGCCTCGGCTTCTTCCTGTGCATAAAAAGATGATGAGAATAATAGGAGAGTTAAACCTAAAACTTTTGAAAATAGATGGCGGTATAAAACCTTTTTCATATTCGTTAAATTTCTATCGAAATCTTTGGCACGATTCTTTCTATTGAGTTTGAGAGCAATAGCTTTTTACCCTACCAAGAATGGCAACAAAAGTAAGACATACAGTCATTTTTTGAAATCTTAAGGTATTCATAACTCTTAATTTATAAAGATTCTAAATAACTTGCGCTCGACTTGGTTAACCTTTAATAATCTACATTTGCAATAAGCATAAATCATACAACGAGTAAATAACATGAAAACGGCTGTTTATAGCGCAATTCTAATTGCTTTTACAACTCAGGTATTGGCCCAGGACGGACAGGTAACTATTCAGCAGGACCCGAAAATAAATGAGCTGGTAAAATTGTACACCAAGGTAAATGCCAACACGGGATATTATCAAATCCAAGTAGGTTTTGGCAATTATCAGAAAGCACAAGACCTATTAAGTCAAGTTGAAATTGATTTTCCTGATTGGTATTCCAAAATAGAGTTTGAATCCCCGACCTACCGCGTTAGATTGGGAAGGTTCAAAACCAAATTGGAGGCCGAAAGAAAATATTTAGAGGTTCGGAAAAAATATCCGGATGCCATGCTCCTAAAACCCGAGCAAAAGGCATTATAACCACAAAAAAAATCCCGCTCAACAGCGGGATTTTTTATTTATGATTATTATCATTTACAGTTTTTTCTTCACTGCAACTTCTTGGAAGGCTTCCACTATATCACCCTCCCTAATATCATTGTAGTTCTTGATCTGCAATCCACAGTCGTAACCTTTAGCTACTTCTTTGACATCGTCCTTGAATCTCTTTAACGAGGCCAATTCACCTGTGTAGACCACAACACCGTCACGAATCAACCTGATACGGGAGTTCCTGAATATTTTCCCACTGGTGACCATACAACCTGCAATTGTTCCAATTTTGGAAATCTTAAAGGTTTCCCTGATTTCTGCATTACCCGTAACCTCTTCTTTCATCTCTGGGGACAACATGCCTTCCATCGCATCTTTAAGGTCATTGATGGCATCATAGATAATGGAGTACATCCTGATATCGATTTCTTCCTTATCCGCAATGGATCTAGCGTTGCCCATAGGTCTTACGTTAAATCCGATAATGATAGCATCTGAGGCACTAGCCAACAGCACATCCGATTCGGTAATGGCACCTACACCCTTGTGTATGATGTTTACCTGTATCTCGTCAGTTGATAGTTTTTGGAACGAATCCGTCAAGGCTTCTACGGAACCGTCCACATCACCCTTAAGAATAATGTTAAGCTCTTGGAAGTCGCCCAATGCGATTCTTCGTCCAATTTCATCCAAGGTAATATGACGCTGTGTCCTTACAGACTGCTCACGCTGCAATTGAGAACGTTTGGCCGCAATCTGCTTTGCTTCACGCTCATCTTCCAGCACGTGGAATCTATCACCTGCCTGTGGCGCTCCATCCAATCCCAAAATGGAAATTGGCGTGGATGGACCAGCACTATCAATATTGTGCCCTCTTTCATCATGCATGGCCTTTACCTTACCACTGCAAGTTCCAGCAAGTACATAATCACCTATCTTAAGGGTACCTGTTTGCACCAAAATAGTGGCCACATACCCCCTACCTTTGTCCAAGAAGGCTTCTACAACTGTTCCCGATGCCAACCTGCCTGGATTTGCTTTCAACTCCAATAGCTCAGCTTCCAACAACACTTTTTCCAAAAGTTCCTTGACACCTTGCCCTGTTTTGGCAGAAATATCATGGGACTGCACTTTACCTCCCCAATCTTCCACCAATAAATTCATCTGGGCCAATCCTTCTTTGATTTTATCAGGGTTTGCCGTTGGTTTATCCACCTTGTTGATTGCAAACACTATTGGCACACCAGCTGCTTGCGCGTGACTGATTGCCTCTTTGGTCTGCGGCATGATATCATCATCCGCAGCAATTACAATAATGGCAATATCCGTAACCTGAGCACCACGGGCCCTCATCGCGGTAAACGCTTCGTGACCGGGTGTATCCAAGAAAGTAATTTTCTGTCCATCTTCCAAGGCAACCCCATAAGCACCGATGTGCTGTGTGATGCCCCCGCTTTCCCCTGCGATTACATTCTCTTGACGAACATAATCCAGTAAGGATGTTTTACCGTGGTCAACGTGTCCCATTACGGTAACAATCGGTGCACGGGCCTTCAAATCTTCTGGGCTATCCTCGACCTCCTCAATGGTTTCTTCGATTTCCGCAGTAACGAATTCCACCTCATAACCAAATTCATCGGCCACAATGGAAAGTGTTTCTGCATCCAAACGTTGGTTGAGCGTCACCATGATACCAAGGGACATACATGCCGAGATAATCTGTGTCGTAGAAACGTTCATCATGGTAGCAAGCTCGTTCACGGTAACAAATTCCGTCACCTTCAAAATCTTGCTGTCCAATTCCTGCTGTTCAAGATCCTTCTCCGTTTGCTGACGGTGCTGATCCCTTTTCTCCCTACGATATTTTGCTCCTCGACCTTTACTGGATTTACCTTGAAGTTTTTCAAGGGTCTCCCTTACTTGTTTTTGTACTTCTTCTTCTGTAGGCTCTACTTTAGGTGCATTGGAACGCTGTCCCTTTCTACCTTGTCCCGGCCTATTATTATTTCGATTACCACCACCCGCTTGAGGGCCGTTCTTTACAATTCTTCTACGTCGCTTTTTACGATCTCCTGCATCGGATGAAGCTCCAGCTTTATTTCCTTTTTGAGCCTCTTCCTTTTTCTTTTTTACTGGTTTTTTAAACTGCGAAAGGTCTATTTTATCCCCCGTAATCTTAGGTCCGGAAAGTTTTTGATAATTCGTCTTTATGGTACCGGATTCAGCACTTTCAACTTCTTCCTTAGGCTTTTCAGCTTCTGCCTTTTCCTCCTTGACCTCAGGCTTTTTAACTTCCTTCTCAACGGTCTTTTCAGGTTCAGCAGCTTTGGGTTTTTCAACCTCTTGAACCTTTTCTGGCTCAAGTTTTGGCGCTTCTTGCTTCTCTGGCTCTTCTTGCTTTGGCTCCTCCTTTTTGGGTTGCTCCGGCTTTTTGTCCAAGTCGATTTTACCCACGGTCTTAGGTCCGGCAAGCTCCGCCTTTGCTTTCACCACTTCTTGTTCGGCCTCTCTTTTCTCCTTGGCCAACCTGCGCTCTTCCTGCTCCTTCTCCATACGGATCCGGATAGCCTCCTTTTCTTTGCGCTTTTCTTCACCAACTTCCTTAGAAGCGACCTTTTTACTCTTATCCGTTTGGAACTCATCCAACAGAACTTGATACACCTCATTGGATATTTTAGTGGTAGGACGCGCCTCTACCTCATGCCCTTCCGAGGCTAGGTAATCGACTGCCCTATCCAGTGAAATGTTCAATTCTCTGAGAACTTTGTTAAGTCGTATTGTTGGATTTTCTGCCATAAATAATTTTACTTCCCTAAATTTTCGCTGCTAATATAAGCCTAATCTTCAAATTCTTCCTTGAGGATGCGAACGACTTCTTGAATTGTTTCAACTTCTAAATCGGTTCGCTTCGCCAAATCTTTTACATCTTGTTCCAGAACGCTGCGTGCGGTATCCAATCCTATTTTCTTGAACTCTTCGATTACCCAGCCTTCGATTTCATCAGAAAACTCGGTCAACTCCACATCCTCCTCAACACCTTCACGAAATACATCTATTTCATAACCAGTCAGTTGACCAGCCAAACGTATGTTATGCCCACCTCTACCAATTGCCTTGGAAACCTCCTCCGGCTTTAGGTATACTTGTGCTGTTTTTTTCTCATCGTTTAGTTTAACGGATGACACCCTCGCAGGACTTAGAGCCCTTGTGACCATCAATTGTGGATTGTTGGTCCAATTGATCACATCAATATTTTCATTGCCCAATTCCCGTACAATCCCATGGATTCTTGAACCCTTCATACCCACACAGGCACCAACAGGGTCAATCCTATCATCATAGGAATCCACCGCAACTTTCGCTTTTTCCCCTGGAATACGAACTGCTTTTTTTATGGTTATCAAGCCATCGAAAACTTCCGGAATTTCTTGGAAGAACAATTGCTCCAAGAAAATCGGCGATGTTCTGGACATGATAATGGCCGGTTTGTTCCCTTTAAGTTCCACACTTTCGATGATTCCTCGAACGTTATCTCCCTTTCGGAAAAAGTCGGAAGGTATCTGCTTTTCCTTTGGAAGGATGATTTCGTTTCCTTCATCATCCAACAAAATTACAGCACGATGTCTGATATGATGCACCTCAGCGGTGTATATCTCACCTTCCAAATCTTTAAATTGCTTGTAGATGGTGGTATTGTCGTGCTCATGTATCTTGGATATCAAGTTTTGGCGCAATGCCAGAATAGCTCTTCTCCCAAGATCAATAAGCTTTACCTCTTCGGATACATCCTCCCCTACTTCAAAATCGGGCTCGATTTTTCTAGCTTCGGACAAGGATATTTCCTCGTTGGGCTCTTCCACCTCCCCATCTTCAACCACCACACGGTTTCTCCATATTTCCAAATCCCCTTTATCGGGGTTGATAATGATATCAAAATTGTCGTCAGAACCAAACTTTTTCTTTAACGCACTTCGGAAGACTTCTTCCAAAATCGCCATAAGGGTCACCCTGTCAATAAACTTATCGTCCTTAAACTCCGAAAAGGATTCGATGAGCGCTAGGTTTTCCATTTTCTACTACAATTAAAATTTTAATTTAACTTTTGCCTCTTGAATGTCAGAAAAGGCGATTTCCTGCTTTTTCTGTACTGTAACTTTTCCTTTACCCACGGGTTTGGGCTCACGAGCCTTCCACTCCAAGGTAATGCTATCTGTCGAGGTCGCCACCAATGTACCTTCCAATTGCTCGGAGCCGGTCTTGACCTGTAATTTTCTTCCAACATTTTTATTGTACTGACGGGGCAACCTTAACGGCGAAGTAGCTCCGGCCGATGTAACCTCCAAGGAAAAATCCTCTTCCTCGCGATCCAAATTATGTTCAATGGCCCTACTAATGTTCATACAGTCTTGCAGACTCACCCCTTCATCACCATCCAAAACCACTTTGATACTGTTGTCGCCGCCCATTTTAAAATCTACCAAGAACAAGGAAGAGTGCTCTTCCAACGCCTTGCCCAGCAACGATTCCACTTTATCCTTCAACATAAAAATGAGAAATAAGTAATAAAAGAGGGGACTCAAGGTCCCCTCATGAATACTTTTATATCCGTTCAGTTTTGCAAATATACAATAAATAATATCGCATGTGCAACCCCATCCCGAACAAAAATAAGTTGCCCCCTATCTATTTTTCAATGAATTACCACAATCAAGAGAAAGAAAAGGAATTATCTATGGTCTACTATGTTGTGTCAAAAAGCCAATATCGCTACCCATTGGCACTCTATTCTCCAGATATGATCATGTTAACACTCCTTTTACAACCGTTCACAACAAATATTTTGAAGCCTCCGTGCACCAGTTAATTTTGTGCAACATTGAAATAAACACATGGGCACAACCTCGTTCTTCAATAAAAAGATGAATCATTTTCCCAGTGGATGGATGCTGATCTTGGCATTTTTCCTATTGGGAACCTTTCTTTCATTTTCACAGACCACCATATGGAGCGAAAATTTTAACAGCTACTCCGACAACATACAATCAGGAACGGCAACAGGCCCTTCCGCCACAGGATGGACCACAAACCTAGGAAATAGATTATCCGTAAACAACAATGCTTTAAGAGGAAGAAACCTTGACGCAGAAGGTATTTGGCAAGTGAACCCTATAGACATATCCAGCTACGATTTCGTATCCTTTAGAATGGAAACTCGGGTGAACGACCAAAGTCAGATGGATAATGGAAGTGACTATTTCATTGGCGAATATCGCATTGACGGAGGTTCTTGGCAACAATTTGTAAACGTATCCGGCTCCGCATCCAACCCATTGAGCCCATCTTATACAGTAAACATCCCTTCAACAGGCAGCTCGAGTCTACAAATTAGGGTCCGTATGATGAATCATGATAACGTGGAACAATATTTTATTGACAACGTTACGGTTCAGGCCGCTTCCGGACTCTGCAATGGTGAAGTCGATTTTGAGTTTTACGACAGCTCCCCATCGGGAAGCACCGTAGACAATATTCCGACAAGCGGCTTTCTTGGCTCGGGCACTTTTACCAGTTTTGACGTGGACGCCCTTCAAAATCAAGAGGACCCCGGGGATACCGACAATTTCAGTATCAGATATACAGGATTTATCCAAATCGATACACAGGGAACCTATACTTTCTACACTACTTCCGATGATGGCTCAAAGTTATACATCAACGGGACCCAAGTGGTTAATAACGATGGTGCACATGGCTCCCAAGAACGTTCGGGTACCATAACTTTATCTCCCGGACTTCACGATATCACCGTGCTATTCTTTGAAAACGGCGGAGGGGAAAATCTATCGGTAGCATATCAAGGGCCTTCTATAGGCAAACAAAACATTCCTTTTTCCAAATTATACTCCACTTGTAGTGTCGGGGCTTCCGACCTTGATGGTGACGGAATTGACGATGTAACCGATATCGATGATGACAATGATGGCATCCTCGACACCAACGAATGTGGAGGCGCCAGCGGAAACTTTGTTCAAACGGCGACCAATGTGCAATATTTTAGAGACCCATCCAATGCGGAAGGTAACCCAGGCATCTCATATGCCTATAACTCCACATCTACCTATGAAGGTCAATCCATTATATCATTTCAGTTTGCCAACCCAATTCCAATAGGAACCACAGTAAGTGTATTCTTATCTGCAGCCTCGGGCACTTGCGATATGCAGATTCAGTATTCGAACGGCAATTATTTGGCTGCCGCGAATGGGATTCCTTCGGGGTCCATTACAGAAATAACCTTTAATGTTTCGCAAAGTAATTTTCAATCCTTTAGGGTAATGGCATACCAAACAGGAGCTAGAGTTCACGGTGCCAGTTATGGCGGCACAGTTGATTGCACAACGGTTGATACAGATGGCGATGGTATTCCAAACTATCAAGACTTGGACAGTGATGGAGATGGCATACCGGACAATGTGGAGGCTCAAACATCTTTAAACTATATAGCACCTTCGGGGATAGATGCCAATAACAATGGTCTGGACGATGCCTACGAAAGTAGCGGAATCACCCCTGTAGATACCGATGGGGATGGAGTACCTGATTTTATGGATTTGGATTCTGACAATGACAGCACCCCGGACACAACGGAAGCTGCCCTAACCCTTTCAGGTTCTGACAGTGACGGTGATGGTTTGGATAATAATATCGACACTACAACCGGATACGCCGACCCAGGAGGAACCATAGACAATCCACTGAGCACCAATGGTGGCTCTTTGATATTGCCAGATTCTGATGGTGATGTTGCCTCAGGAGGGGATTTGGATTTTAGGGACGATACTTTTGACGATAACGACCCACCATCCATAACCGCAACCGGAAACCAAACATTTTGTCCAGGCGACCCAATTCCCGTGGTAGAAAGCGTAGAAATCACAGATACCGACAGCAGTACTTTGGACGCTGTTTACATCCAAGTAACTTCCAACTATGATGTTTCCGGGGATGTTTTGAGTTTAACCGGAACACACCCTAACATTACAGCCAGTTGGGACACTTCGGAAGGAAGACTTTTCTTGGAAGGCCCGGCAACATTGGCCGAATTTGAAGCTGCTATAAGCGATGTTGTATTTCAAACCACAGCTACGGTAAGCGGCGGCGACACTCGGACATTTTCCATAGTAATGAACGAGGCCAACTATTTGGAATCGACAGGACACTATTATGAATACGTGGCCGCAGAGGGAATCACATGGACAGCCGCCAGGGATGCGGCCGCGCTAAGAACATTCTATGGCCTACAGGGGTACTTGGCAACAATCTCTGTTCAGGACGAATCCGACCTCTTAGGCTCGCAGGCACCGGGAGCGGGATGGATAGGGGCCAGTGATGCCACAACCGAAGGAGATTGGTATTGGGTAACCGGACCTGAAGCAGGAACTCTGTTTTGGAGAGGCGGCGCAGGGGGCACAGCATTTGGATATGAATTCTGGAACTCAGGGGAACCCAATAATTCCGGAGATGAAGACTATGCACACATTACAGCGCCTGGCGTTGGATTACCTGGATCCTGGAACGACCTATCCAATACCGGTGCAGCCAGTGGCGATTATCAACCCAAAGGATATTTGGTAGAATATGGCGGTATGCCCGGCGACCCGCCATACCCAAATTTGGCGGCGACTACAACAATAACGGTAGAAACGGAAGCACCCACAGCTAGTGCTCCCTCGCCCATTGCAGTAAATTGTACCTCGGATATTCCAACACCAGATATAACTATAATCACAGATGAGGCCGATAATTGCGACCCGAACCCTACAGTTACATTTGTGAGCGATGTAAGCGATGGTGGAAGCAATCCTGAAATAATTACTCGAACATACAGGATTACGGATGAGGCAGGAAACACTTTTGATGTTGAACAGACAATCACCGTAACTCCATTTACCATTTCCAGCCAACCAACGGACCAAACCGTAGTTATCGGAAACAATGGTGCTTTTTCCGTTACCGCAAACAATGTTGACACCTACCAATGGCAGGTAAGTACGGACGGCGGAAGCAACTTTGCACCTATCGTTGACGGAGCTGAGTATTCGGGAACCCAGACAGCGAACCTTACTGTAACTGCTCCGGATTCCTCTAAAAACGGCTATGTCTACCGAGTACTTGTATCGAATTCTGCAGGAAGTTGCACACCGCTCGAATCAAACCAAGCAACCTTGACAATGAAAGCTGGCAGAGTGATAACCAACCGAGGCATTACCTATCGGGTGAACAACAATTAGCAAAGACAGAAACAATACTTTTTTAGACTGATTTTTGGCTTTTCTTCATGAAGAAGAAAACACCATATCTTTACCATATGGTACTTTTAAAAAATCCAAAGGTCAAGCACTACGTGAAACGCATACTGCCCTTTGGGATTATTTGGCTGGTCTTGAGCTGGTTTATACTGCTCATAGAGTCCATGGCCATGGGTTATGAAAATCAACGACCAGAAACGGACATCACCGTTACCTGGAACATTCTCCTTTTTGCCTCCATAGCCGTTTTTTTGGTAGGTATGGTAATGGGCACTGTGGAAGTATTTTGGCTGAGCAAGCTTTTTAAAAACAAAGCATTTTGGAAAAAAATCCTTTACAAAATGGGGTTTTATCTTCTTTTTATGCTTGTCATCAATTTAGTGACATTTCCTATTGCAGCGAGCATAGAGCTTGACTCCACCCTTATGGACGCGGAGGTATGGCAAAAATTTTCAAATTATATTGAGAGCCCTACCTTTTTAAGCACAATGGTCTCCCTAACATTTAGCATTTTTGTTTCCTTACTTTATTCAGGTATCAGCGAACATCTGGGACACAATGTCTTGCTCAACTTTTTTATGGGAAAGTACCATCGGCCCAAAGAAGAGTTCCGTGTTTTTATGTTTTTGGATATGAAATCTTCCACCTCCCTCGCTGAACAACTGGGACACAAAAAATATTTTCAATTTTTAAGCGATTATTACAATCAACTATCCAATGCGATAATTCAATGTAAAGGAGAAGTGTACCAATATGTGGGCGATGAGATTGTAGTTACTTGGGAGAAAAGCGATGGCTTACAGAACAACAACTGCATTCGCTGTTTTTATGCTATGAAACAGTCCCTGCTAAAAAAGTCGACCTATTTTAAAAATACCTACGGCATAACCCCCTCATTTAGGGCAGGACTGCATCTTGGACAAGTGACCACGGGAGAAATAGGGGCCCTTAAAAAAGAAATCTTCTTTACCGGCGATGTTCTAAATGTTACCGCACGTATCCAAAAACTGTGCAAACCCTTGAAACAGGATATTATCGTTTCCGAACAACTGGCCGAACAACTTAAGGGTAACGGACTGAGTTTTGAATCCTTGGGAAGCACGGAGCTAGAAGGTAGAAAAAAAACTGAAAAACTCTTTGCCCCTAAGTTTACTTCATGAAAAATATCGGGTCAGTTTTGGGTTAAAAACCAAAATTCCTCCAAATATTTAGAACTTGATTTTAACTCACCAGTTTCAAAGATCAATAATTTACCTTCATCCTGATTGTAACTGCTCCACTGTGGCAACCCTTCTCCATTGGGATTTCCCGTTTTGACAAAATTAATCCAGTAAGCAGACATTTGGTCCTCAAGCTTGCGTTCCTCGGTTTGCCACGACCTGTCCCATTGATCTAGCGTATGTAATGCGAACGGCACTTCAGAAGTATGGAAGGCTCCGTAATTTGGAAAACCCGGTTTATCAGTAGGGACATGGGTAAACTCATATAACCAAACATTCCTGTCCATATATGTTCCCAACAAGTAAGATGGCAATCCGGCAAAGCTCAGAAGGTTCATTTTTTGTTGTGATTGAAGTGCCTCTTCATTATTTCCGGCAGGAAACATTTTTAAAAACTCATCGGAATTTGCGCCAAATCTTTCATTGGCCATCGATGTGAAACTTTCCTGCGTCACCTCGCCCATAGGCAAAAGGTTGGCATCACCGGTCACCCAGCCAGTCAGCACTTCAACCTGATTTTGCTTGCCTGTTTTGAAATGTTCAAACAAATCTTTTGGCAAAAAATAGTCATCCAACACCACCCTGAAGCGACCTAAATTGTTGTTAATGCTCAACTCCTGTAATTGTGCCGCGGGCATTGCTCGTAATTCGTCAATAGAAGTAGCATTTACCGATTCCATAAACTTAACACCCTGTTCTTCCGCCGTTGCTAAATCTTGCATTAAACGACCACCCAAAATGCCCCCACTCTGACAAATGGCCTTGTTGAAATATCCGCTTGCCAATGGAGAAGCAATTTGAGCATTCACACTAAACGACCCCGCAGACTGGCCCGCAATCGTCACATTGTTCGGGTCGCCACCGAAAGCGGCAATGTTTTTCTGAATCCATTTCAGCCCTTCCAATTGATCCATAAAACCATAATTGCCCGATGCTCCGTGACCGGATTCTTCGCTCAATTCTGGATGGGCCATAAACCCGAGCACTCCTACCCTATAATTCAAACTCACGAACACTACGCCTTGTTCAGCCATTTGTTGCCCATCATAAATATCACAATTGGCACTTCCTGAACTTAATCCGCCTCCATAAATCCAGACAAACACAGGCAATTTTTCATCATGTGCCTTCGCTGGCGTCCATATATTGAGATAAAGACAATCTTCGCTCAATGGTTCGGGCTTGGCAATAAACTCTTCTGTCCAGCATAAAAAGGGCTCTGGTGTATTTTGAATGGGACTAGGCCCAAACTCTTTGGTTTGTTTTACACCTTTCCAATTTTGAACAGGCTGTGGAGCTTTCCACCGTAATGCCCCAACTGGCGGCTCTGCAAACGGAATTCCTTTGAATATGTGAATATCTTCATTTGAATATCCTTCCACTTTGCCATTTTGGGTCTCTACTATGTTTTGACCATAACCTGCAAAGGATACAGTAATGAATAGGAAAATTAGCTTTCTCATGAGGTTGAAATGATTTGTTCTCACTGCAAAAGATACTGCTTTAAGAATTATGGGGGAAATTTCAATGCTTGGACAAATACAATGAACCCCGTAAATTTAAATTTACGGGGTTTTTTATTGCTATTCAGATGCTTTGCCCTGCTAAGAGGTTATTTCAATATCGCCATAATATTCTTTTGACTTTTCGTCCTGCCAAACATAAAGGTTTAAAAAACAATCATAATTCCATGGTGGCTCAAAACCAAAAAAGCTTGGATAAAAATTAGGATCATCTCCATCCTCCCCTTGGTAGTATCGCGGCTTTCCAAAAAAGTATTCATCTGGAAGACTGCCAAGATGATCATATAAAGTGAAGCTTCCTGCTTCTTTTTGTAAAAGCCCCTCCAGCCTTTCCAGGATATCTGCTCCCATAATGGTGGCTAGATGGCAATCTGAATATTTATCTTTGGCTTTGATCCACCACCCAATAAGATCCTCCTGCATATAAAGTTCCTCACTCTTGCCTCTTAGGTCCATTACTTGAGACTTTCCATATTCATCCCCATTAGGGTATTCCCGTATTTTTAAATCATCAACAGGGCCGTCATAAAAAAACACCTCAGATTCCACACCGTCAACATCTACAAAAAAATAATAAATCCCAGAGTCTTTGGGAACCTCGTTAAAAATGTCATGTGGCTTAATTTCGGCTAGATTGAACTGGCCCGCAAATATCATATCCTCAGGAAACTCCAACGAATCCGGCAGATGCGGGAGCCCGTACAGTTTTGTGGTTCCCAATGGCACCTCTTCTTCAGAACCATACATTTCAAATTGTGGAACCAAATAATACTTCAACCAATTTTTAAGGTAGTCTTTGAGACTTTCGGAACTCAATTCGGTCCCGGCGCTTTCATTGAAGGCCTCAATGTTCGCTTCGTTAAAGTCAAAGCCATCTATCGCAGCTTTTGCTTTTGCCAATACATTCATGCGTTTTTGTATTATAAGTAGATTAATAAAAGATTTGGGGTAAATGCTGCATTTCTGAAATAAAAGAATGATTCAAGTACAGCTTTGATGAAGACCTCCCAGTTCAATCTTCTCAAGTTTTGATGGCAAACAAAAATTGAACACACATTCCTTTCGACCGCTATCACCGTCCTCGTCATCATCAAACTCGTCATCATCAAACTCGTCATCATCAAACTCGTCATCATCAAACTCGTCATCATCTGCATCATCCGCATCATTGAAACGGGATAAATTAACTGATAAAGAATCCGTAGAAAAGAGAACCGGTTCTCCATCATCCTCACCTTAATGGCACTGGGGACGACCAAAAAAGAATTCATCAGGTAATTGCCAATCATAATCACAAAAATTAAAATCGCCAAGTTCTTCTTTCATTGCCTCAACAAATCGATTACCATTATCTCCCAAAATTTCTTTTAAATTAAAATGGTGTTGATTAACAAAAAAAATGCTTTCAGATACCTTATTGAAATCAAAGACCTTAGATGAGTAACGATTCCCCCCTCCATTCGGAATTTCACGAATCTTTAGCTGGTCTGTTGGGACATTGGTATAATACACTTTTCCTACAACACGTAGATCGTCCCCGTGCTCAATCATGAAATCTTCATGGCCTTTTTCTCCCCAACCTATAGAATCCTTTACCCCGACTGGATGGCCTACATCCTGACCATCTGCAGATGTCACAAAAAAATAGCACATACCGGTATCAGCGGGAAGCACATTATAATGATCGAAAGGTTTTAGTTGTTGAAAATTGAACTGACCCAAAAAAATTTCATCTTCCAATGGTTCTATATCATCAGGAAGGTGAGGTGACCCATACAGTTTTGTAGTACCCAAGGGAACGTTTTCCTCTTTCCATTCAGTATACTTATCTATCAACAGATAAGAATTGGAATAAAACTCAATATCCTCTTTGAGATTTTCTAAATTAATTTTCTTTTTCCTGTTCTGATTATACTTGTTCAGAATTTCGTTGAAATCAAAGTTGTCCAATACAACTTTTAATTTTTCATTTGGGTTCATACGCTTTTGCATTTAATAGATTAATAAAAGATTTGGGGTAAATGCTGCGTATATTTTTCAAATATGTAATTATTTTTTGAATGGTACAACCTTAAATATCAAATTACTACCAACAAAGTACATTGACAGTTGTATAAATTTTGATTGCATGTTGAAGAAACCTTCAAATCCACATTCGTTTTAAAAAATAGTTTAAAAACGAATCAAAATAAGATTTAATTTCGGCCCCCAAATAATGACACTAGATCAGAAAGTTCGATTGGTTGAAACGTTATTCGACCAATTGGAGCTAGAGACCCAACAGTTTCAGGAAAAATCGAAACTTGGCTGTGTTTCTGGTTGTGGAAAATGTTGCACCTACCCCAACATTGATGCATCACCATTGGAGTTTTTACCATGGGCATTTCAACTATTTTTATCGGGCAAAGCGGAAGAGGCACTGGACACACTAAGTTCCTCTACCGGGCAAACTTGCTTTTTGCTGACACCTGTTTCCATCTTAAGCAAAGGGCACTGCGGCAGTTATCGCCACAGAGGGCTTATTTGCCGGCTATTTGGATACGCAGCAAGCAAAGACAAATACGGCAATTTGCGTTTGGCAACCTGTAAAGTCATCAAGGAGGAACAGGCTGACAATTATCAAAAAACAAATAAGGCCATTGCCGAAGGGCTATATGTTCCGGTTTTTACGGATTACTACATGCAGCTCAACCAAATCGATTTCCAATTGGGCTCTAGAATAATGCCTATTAACAAAGCACTAAAAATGGCTTTGGAGGAGGTATTGCAATATTATACCTACAGGCCTGTCCCCAATATGGACAGGCAAATTGTATAGATACATTAAACCAAGAAAAAAGCCCCTTAAATCATGCGATTTAAGGGGCTTTTTGTTGGCCTACAAGGACTCGAACCTTGAACGACTGAACCAAAATCAGCTGTGTTACCAATTACACCATAGGCCAGTACCATATAAAAGCTAAATTTGATTCAGCTTTTGAGCGTGCAAATTTAAAACAAACTTTGGTTTCAACAAATATTTTTGATAAGAATACTAGCTATTTTTATTGAACATGGGTGTTAAAGGTTTTCCAAAAAGGGCTAGGCTTCTGTTCTAGATTTACTAAATTCGCCACAATTCGGTTAATAACCAACTCTTATGTTTGCAAAAGACTTCAAAAAATGGGATACCATCCTTGGGTGGGTTTCCTTTGCTATCGCATTTATAGTATATGCCCTTACCGTTGAACCCACAGGAAGTTTTTGGGACGCGGGGGAATACATTTCCACCTCCGCAAAGTTGCAAGTAGGGCACCCGCCGGGAGCACCCCTATTACAGATGATCGGTGCCTTTTTTGCCATGTTCGCCTTTGGCGACCCCACCAAGATAGCACTTATGGTAAATGCCGTATCCATTGTATCCAGTGCTTTTGCTGTATTATTCACTTTCTGGACCATTACCAACTTAACAGGAAAGTTGGTTGCCAAAAAGAATGAAATGACCGATAGCAAGGCTATTGCCATCCTTGGCAGTGGATTGGTCGGAGCGCTTGCATTTACATTTTCGGATAGTTTTTGGTTCAATGCCGTAGAGACAGAAGTGTATGCCATGGCCAGTTTTATGATGGCGCTATTGCTCTGGTTGGGCCTAAAATGGACCGATAACTTGGGCGACCCCAGAGGCCACCGATGGCTCATGCTCATCTCTTTTGTGATAGGTCTTACCTTTGGTATACAGTTCATGGGCTTCTTGGCGATTCCTTCCATTGGATTGCTCTACTACTTCAAAAAATATAAAACCACGACGGTAAAAAACTTCTTGCTCGCGAACATCATCGTCGTAGCAGTACTCATCTTAGTCTACAAATTCTCCTTGACCTACGTTCTGGAACTATTTGGGTGGAGCGAGGTATTCTTTATCAATGAAATTGGGCTTCCATTTAACTCAGGGTCCATCATTATGGGACTTTTGTTTGTTGCGGCCTTCTATTTTGGTTTGAGGTACACCCGAAAACACAATTACTATAATGCCAACATTGTAGTGCTTTGCCTAATGTTCCTTATCCTAGGGTTCTCTTCTTGGTTGATGCTTCCCATACGAGCAAATGCAAAAACCGTGGTCAATGAGAACAACCCGGCTGATGCCCGTGCGCTTTTGGCCTACTACAATAGAGAGCAATACCCTGGCGTGGACAGTCCTATTTACGGAGCCTATTATTCGGATACCTTTGCAACTTCGGGAGAAGATAGGGATGATAGCCCGAAGTACGAAAAAGACTTGGAAACGGGTAAATATGTCATCGTAAACCATTACAAAGGAGCTATTCCAGGCCCCAACGAAAAGCACGTAGGATTTTTGCCCAGAATGTGGAGCGATCAACACGCCGAAAATTATATGAAATATTTTGGCGCCTTGGAATTCAAGATAAAATCGGAATATATATCCAATAATGATCTTCGCCAGGCGGTAAACCAATTCAAAACAGCCTATTCGCAAGGAGAACTGGATACAGAACAATATATACGTTTTTTAAGGGAATTCGGTGAATATATTGAGGTGCAGCCCCCTACCCTTTGGCAAAACGTAGAATACCTTTTCGATTTCCAGTTCAGCTATATGTACATGCGTTATTTCATGTGGAATTTTGTTGGGAAGCAAAACGATATGCAAGGTAGGTACGATGAAAATGGCAACTGGTTGAGCGGTATCAATTTTATAGATAGTATCCGGTTGGGCAGCCAAGACAACCTTCCGAGCGACTGGAAAAACAACAAGGGGCGAAACACCTATTTCTTCCTACCGCTATTGCTCGGAATTTTAGGTATTGTCTTCCAAGTTTCCAGAAATCCCAAACAGTTTTGGGTACTCTTCGTGTTCTTCATGTTCACAGGACTTGCCATTCAGTTTTATACCAACCCATACATCTTTCAACCTAGGGAAAGGGATTACTCCTTGGTAGGATCCTTCTATGTGTTCTGTATATGGATAGGTATCGGTGTATACGGGCTGTTTGAAGAATTCAAAAAATTGGTTTCGTCCAAAATAGCGGCCCCGGCAATCACAACTATATGCCTTTTGGCCGTGCCGTTGTTAATGGCCTTTCAAAACTGGGACGACCACGACCGGTCCCATAGGTACACTGCCCCAGCGACGGCAAAAGCTTATCTAGATTCCACGAAAGAAGATGCAGGGGCCATATTGTTCACCATTGGGGACAATGACACTTTCCCTATTTGGTACGCACAGGAAATCGAGAAATACAGAACCGATGTCCGCGTAGTGAACACAAGCCTTTTTGCAACAGATTGGTACATTGACCAGATGAAACGAAAGGCCTACGAAAGTGACCCTATACCATCGCAATTAACGCATGACAAGTATAGCTACGGAACCAGGGACGCCATATATTACCAGGGCATCACCGACAACAGGTGGGACATTAAGGACTTTATCGATTGGGTGGATAGTGATAAGCCCCAAACCAAGTTCAGGCATATACTCACAAATCAAGGAGCTGATTTAAGCAATTACTCAGAAAGCACTTTGGATATTGTGTACTATCCTACCAATAAGATTAGGATTCCCGTCAACAAACAAAATGTATTGGAAAGTGGCCTTGTCAAAGAGAAGGATTCTGCCTTGATCGTGGATTATATCGATATTGACCTGCCAACCGGTGCACTTCCCAAGAACAGGATATTAATGTTGGACCTCATTGCCAACAACGATTGGAAACGTCCCATCTATTTTTCAGGCGGTAGTTTTGATAGTGCCGAATACATTTGGATGAAGGATTATCTGCAACTCGATGGACTTGTGTACAAATTGGTACCCATCAAAACACCAAACCGAAATTCCTTTGAAATGGGCCGAATCGATTCCGATTTAATGTACGACATTGTCACGGATTGGGAATGGGGCAACTCGGGAAGCGATGACATTTACCACGACCCCCAAACGCGGTCACAGGGACTTTCTTTTAGAAGCAATTTGGCCCGCCTGATGGAAACCTTGATTGCAGAAAACAAGATTGACAATGCCAAGGATGTAATCAATATTGCCATGGAAAACATGCCTGTGGAGCATTATTATTTCTATGCCTTTGTGGAACCGTTCGTGGATGGCTATTATAAAGTAGGTGAAACGCAAAAGGCGCGTGAACTTTTTGGCAAGCTCAAAAAGGTCTATCAGGAACATTTGGAATACTACGCCAACATTCCTTTGGATGAGCAATACGATAAGATAGACGACATCCTATCCGATATGCAGGCCTACCGTAGAAACATTGATATCCTCATAGAAAATGGAGATAAAGAATTGGCAGAGTCGGAAACGATTATCTTCAACGAGTATATTGACAAATTCTCTCAATTTGTGGATGAAGAAGAGGATGTAATGGATGAATCAATTCCCCCGATAGACCCGGACATGGAAGGTTCCGTTCCAATCGATGCACCGGACAGTATTCCAGAGTCCATAATTCCAGAAGAAGAATAGCATAAAAAAAGCGAGGTAAAAACCTCGCTTTTTTTATTGAATATATTCATTTAAGATTCCAATCAGGGTATTGGCATCTTGCTCTCCGCTTTGCCGCCAGACCATCTCTCCTTTTTTGTATATCATCAAAGTGGGCAACCCTTTAATGCGGAGTGCCTGTGAAAGTTCCTTGTTCTTGTCCACATCAATTTTTATCACCTTTCCCTTATCGCCAAGAGCCGCAGCAACATCGCTCAACACTGGGTGCATAGAGGTGGACTGCTCGTTCCATTCCGCATAAAAGTCTAATAAAACTGGGACCTGTAAATCTATAAGTTCTCCGAATTTGGACATGTATTCTAAGGTTTACAGTCAAAAATAAGAAAAAAGTTGAATGTTTTACAGCCTTTCAATGCTTTGGACATTGCTCCACTCTAAATTGTGATGGGCGCCATCCTAATTCCATTACTCATTAAGTTCAAAATCGTCTTGGAAAACTACTTTTCCCTTTCCATCGGTAAGTTCAACAAAATCAATGGACCCGGTTCCCTCAAATACATAGGAAAGACCTACAATGTTTCCAAGGTCCTCCAGATAATTTTCAGAATAGGCTTCCTCCCCATTCAACAATATGGTGGCTTTCTTTCCCACAACCTTTATCTCCAAATCATTCCATTCATAGAGGTCGGTTCCCAATTTGGAGAGGTTATTATCCTTCCCGGACTTGTAAATTTCACCCAATTTATAGCTGGCCCCCGTTTCACATCCGTTTCGGACAAGCTTAGCCGAAAATACATGTTCGGTGGTAATCAATAAAACATTTACCCACGGACAATTGGATTCCAACGCCTTGTCCACTTTGATTTTTGTTTTGAATCCAAAGTTATTGGAAGAAACCCCATAATCATCGCTATGCGAAATGCGAGACATAAAATAGCGGGAAGTATCCAAACCTCGTTTTTTGAGAAGTTCCAATGAGAGGCTTAGCTTTCCTTCTACAATAAAGGTTTCCCCTTTAAAATCAATAAACCTGTCGTCAGACTCAGAATAATATACGTGGGGCTCCCAACCATCACTTAAAATATGGACCGCTTGGGTGGCGACCACCTCATCATTGGCAATCAATTTGGCTCGGTGGAAACCACTTTCATAATAGATTGAAGCATACACCTCCTTTTTGGGGTCGATTTTTTCCTTGCGCCAGGCATTCCAAGATTGTTGGATAAAAAAACTATCAGCTTCCACATGGCTCAAATCATACTCGAAAATAAACGTATTCGGAACACCTTTGGCAACCGTTTTGTCAGCACTAAAGCCCACGGGGCCCTCAATTTTTACGTTTGAAGCCCCACTTTCTCCAAAAGAAAACACCATCACGGTCAAAATAACCGCCACTACCGATACTGCCAAATAAAAGGGCCATTTGCTTCTTTTTGAACCCTTCTCTTCTTCAACCTTGGCTTTTTGATGCTGAATCTTAAAATCCTGCCAGTTTTTATAACCAAGCACTTCCACAAGGGCGTTCAAGGTAGCGATTTGAGGCTGTGTTTTATAAGTACCCTTCCACACCCGTTTTAAAGTGGACAAACTGATGTAGTACCCGGTATGCTCCTCAATATAAGATGAAAGCTGCTCCAAATCCTTCTGGGTATATCCATGTCCATTGCCGAAGGAAAATTTCTCTTCGAGCAATTTTATACACAATTCGATATGGTAATTATCAGGGCTTTTCATAGCATACTCGAAGATATTAATATTCGCCCAAAATTGTTCAGTTTTCGGTAAATGACCGAATTTTGAACTCGATTTGGTCTCCTTTTGCTTGCTATTGAAACTTGAAGCGAGGTTAGTTTTGAATTTCAATCAAAAAGCAAACACGATGAAATCTTTAAAAACATTTTTTTTACTCATTTTTTTCTGGACCATTTCTTTTTCAATTTTAGGACAGGTCAACAAAAAACTTGATGACCCTAAAAGTTGGGAAGTGCATAATAGAGAAGTTAGTTTTAACAACGGTGTTATCCACCTCAATAGTAATCCAGGGGACGGTATTTTATGGTTGAAAGGCTCCGATTTTCAGAACGGTACCATTGAACTCGACATCAAGGGAAAGAATAAAATCGGTGCAAGTTTCGTTGGAGTGGCCTTTAACGGTAAGGACAATTCAATTTTCGATGCCGTTTACTTTAGGCCCTTCAATTTTCAAAATCCAGAGAAAAAAGAACATATGGTACAATATATTGCCATGCCGCATTTAGACTGGAAAACCTTACGAGAAGGCCATCCTGGAAAGTACGAGACCCATATTGCCCCTGCTCCTGTTCCCAATGACTGGTTCCACGTAAAACTAGAAATCAATTATCCAAAAGTGGAAGTATATGTGAACCGTTCCCCAACACCGACCTTTACGATCGAAGAGCAAATCAATGTTAGTGGCCACGGAAAAATTGGATTGTGGGTAGGTGAAAGCAGTGAGGGGTGGTTCAAAAACATTTCCATAAAGCAGAAGAAGATGGAAAACTATACCCGTATATTAATGGATGTCGTCCATAATCAAGTGTTTTGGAACGACCCCAAATCCATGAAGTTGGAGAATGAAAAAATCGGGCGGGTATATATGATGACGGAGGAATTGTTCAAAACATCAAGAGCCATAAACGCTACCGTGGATTATGCGAAGGGCGAAATTGATTCAAACATGTTGTCGGACATCGACATTCTTTACATCCATATTCCCAAGAAACAGTACACCAAAAAGGAAGTCAAGGCCATTCACAGGTTTATCGATGATGGTGGAAGCCTATTTATCATAATGGACAGCGACTACTGGTCATCATTGAACGACACCAATGTTAATGATATTATTACCCCATATGGTATTCAATATGGAGGCGCCATTCCTGACAAACTAGCGGGCGGGCATACCATAAAAGGAGAAATTCATGACAAACCTTTGAAAATATCCTATCATGAAGCCAGAAAAGTAATTGGCGGAACACCTTTTGTCTATGGAGATGAATTGGGTAAGGCGTATCCTGCGGCTGCCTACGTAAAGACGAAAAAAGGAGGGAAACTAGTGGTCATGGGCGAAGCCATGGTTTCACTTTATATGACCAGCTGGCAAGGCGTGGACGATTATCAATGCCAAGAATTTATGCAAGATGTCTTTAGTTGGCTTAAGAAATAGCCGTTCTATACCACTCCCCTCTTCTTAAGGGTAATTACGGAAATCTCGGGCCAGATGCCAAATCGGCCCGGGTATCCTATAAATCCAAACCCTCTGTTCACGTTGATGAACTGCTCCATTTCCTTATAAATACCCGCCCAATATTTGTAGCGCCATTTAACGGGGCTCCATTTTACCCAACCTGGTATTTCCACGCCAAATTGCATGCCGTGGGTATGTCCGCTCAAGGTCAAATGAAAATGGTAATCGTCGTGTATCACAACATCTTCCCAATGCGAAGGATCGTGGCTCAACAATATCTTAAAATCATCCGGTGAAACACCTTGTTTCGCCTTTTGCAGGTCACCTGCCTTTTTAAAGCCACCCCTGCCCCAGTTCTCCACTCCTACCAAAGCAATTTTATGCCCATCTTTTTCCAAAAACCGATTCGAGTTCAATAGCAAATCAAAGCCCATTTCCTTTTGCATGGTTTTGAGATATTCCAAATTCTGCTCTTTTTCTGCTTCGGTATCCCAAACGGCATAATCTCCATAATCGTGGTTACCCAAAATGGAATACACCCCATCTTTGGCGTTCAAGCGGGAGAAAACCTCTTTCCAAGGCTCAAGCTCTTCAGATTTTAAATTCACGATATCTCCAGTAAAGAAAATCACGTCGCTTTTCTGCTCATTTACCAAGTTTACACCATACTCCACTTTCTGGTAATCGTCAAAACTACCACTATGCACATCGGAAATCTGGGTGATTTGATAATTGTGGAACGCATCTGGCAAATCATCAAACTCGAGCTCATATTTAAGCACTTGGTAATTGTATTTTCCTCGGTACATACCATACAACAATGCTCCGAAAGGCAAGGCTGCCAAACCAAGGGCAATGCCACTAATGAATTTCCTACGTGAGGGCAAATAACCAGCATCCGAGTTGGACACACCTGCAATTTTATTGTAGCCAAAAGCAAGCACACGGACAATATCCTCCAGCAACAAAAAGAAACCCAACACCAAGGCCAACAAAAAGAATGCGGCAAAAATGGTTCCCGCAACGGCCGCGGTTCCTTTGAAGCCATCCCCTGGATCATAGGTCAATACTTTGATGGTCAAAAATATCAAGGCTCCTAAAAAAAGTATGATATAGGTCCAATGCAACAACGGACTTTTGAAAAGGGTACGGAATGCTTGAAAGCCATAAATGGCCAAAACCAGGTACAAGATTGCCAAAACGATAAATCGGGACATACACTATTTTTTGCAAAATTAGAGCTAATCTACTACTTAGCAGTAGCTTTTAATATTATTTAACGGCGTGAACAGTGGAGGTCAGTGTTTTCAAATTCGAAACAGCCACCTCATCTTCCACTAAATGTTTGGCGGAGTTCATGCTGATTTTGCCTTCCAAATCCACTCGGTTTCCAAACGAGGTTCCAGAACAATGAATGGCTTGTAGGCCAATTTGTTTAAATTTTGATGCATTATTGGGCGACACTCCCCCCCCGGCCATAATCGTCATGGATGTTTCTTTTTGCCAAGTTGCCAATTTTTTGATTCCGTTCTCCGCCGAGGCCTCCCCACCCGATGTTAAAATGGTCTGCACTCCCATCGCTTCAAGCTGTTGGATGGCTTCCAAAGGTTCGGCCACCCAATCAAATGCTCGGTGAAACGTGAAATGCATCGGTTTTGCCAACTCCACCAAAACTTTTGTTCTTTCAACATCCACGGAGAAATCCTTCATCAAAATTCCGGAAACAATACCATGCACTCCCAAATTCTTGCAAGCCAAAATATCTGCCTTCATCACTTCAAATTCGGTTTCGGAATAGGTAAAATGTCCACCTCTTGGCCGTATCAAAACATGAACGGGAATGGACAATTCCCTTGTCACCAATTGAATCAACCCGGCAGATGGAGTTATACCCCCAACACCAAGTTCCGAACAAAGTTCAATCCTATCCGCTCCCGCCCTCTCCGCATTCTTTGCCGATTCCAAGGAATTGGCACAAACTTCTACCAGCATATTGTATATTTATAACCCCTAAAATTAAACATACCAACTCATGGAACGACGCAAATTCCTTAAAAATTCAAGTCTGTCCGCTGCAGGGCTTGTTTCCGCCACCACATTAGTGTCTTGTAAAACGGAACCTAAGCCAGAAGTAGCACCGGCTACCACAATTCCAAAACCAACAGCGATAAAGCCTATTGTGGTATGTACTTGGAATTTTTTCAACGCTTCCGAAAAGGCATGGGAAGTCTTAAAATCAGGGGGAAATGCACTGGATGCCGTAGAGCAAGGGGTTAGGGTCGAGGAAGCTGACGAAACCAATGAAACGGTAGGCAAGGGTGGGCGCCCGGACCGCGATGGCAATGTGACCTTGGATGCCTGCATTATGGACAAGGACGGTAATTGCGGGTCGGTGGTCTGTATGGAAAATATAGCCCATCCGGTTTCCGTGGCACGAAAGGTGATGGAAGAAACCCCACACATTATTTTAGCGGGCAAGGGTGCTGAGAAATTTGCTTATGAACAGGGTTTTAAGAAAGAGGACCTATTTACCGAAAGCACAAGAAAGCAATACGAAGAGTGGTTAAAAACCTCTAAATATGAGACCACCATCAACATTGAAAACCATGATACCATTGGCATGTTGGCCATTGATGACAATGGCGATATTGCTGGTGCGTGTACCACAAGCGGCATGGCCTACAAAGTTGCCGGTCGTGTCGGGGACTCCCCTATTATCGGTGCAGGACTGTTTATCGACAATGAAGTGGGGGGCGCTACTGCTACCGGTGTTGGCGAGGAAGTCATCCGTACGGTAGGCAGTTTTTTGATTGTGGAACTCATGCGTCAGGGAAAAAGTCCACAAGAAGCCTGTGAGGAAGGTGTTAAGCGCATCATGAAAAAAAATGAGGGCAGAAAAGATTTCCAGATTGGGTTCTTGGCCATCAACAAAAATGGAGAGACCGGTGGTTATTGTGTACATCCCGGATTTACGTATCGAGAGTATTCGGATAATGGTCACCACAATCGTGAGGTGACAAGCTTTTATGGATAGGCCTTAGACCCAAGACCGCTTCGCTGTTAGATTCAAGAAGCAGGACGGCTTGTTTCAACTATCTCGGCTCCTATTTCCCTTTTCTGAAATCTGATATCTCAATTCCCGCATCTTTTAATCGCAATTCGTACATTTAAAAATTCGTACTTCTAATTTTATACTTCAAAAAAAAATAAAATGTCTGACCAAAAAAGACTATTCCTACTAGACGCCTACGCGCTTATTTTTCGTGGTTACTACGCACTAATCAAAAACCCAAGGATAAACTCCAAGGGAATGGATACTTCCGCGATCATGGGGTTTATGAACTCTCTTTTTGATGTGATCAAACGCGAGCAGCCCGACCATTTGGCCGTTGCCTTTGATAAAGGAGGAAGTGTGGAGCGTACCGAAATGTTCGAGGACTATAAAGCGAACCGTGACGAAACGCCCGATGCCATCCGTATCGCCGTGCCCTATATCCAACAAATTTTACAGGCCATGAAGATTCCAATCGTGGAATTGGAAGGCTACGAAGCCGACGACCTCATCGGAACGGTCGCCAAACAGGCCGAAAAGGAAAACTATAAAGTTTTTATGGTGACGCCCGATAAGGATTTTGGACAGTTGGTAAGCGAAAACATTTTTATGTATCGCCCCGCAAGAATGGGCAACGGTATCGAAATCTGGGGCATACCTGAAGTACAAAAACGTTTTGGCGTTAAGCGCCCCGAACAGGTAATCGATTACTTGGGGATGATGGGCGATGCCAGTGATAACATTCCAGGCTTGCCCGGTGTTGGTGATAAAACGGCTAAAAAATTTATTGAGCAGTTCGATTCCATGGAAGGTTTGTTGGCCAATACCGACCAGCTTAAAGGCAAGATGAAGGAGAAAGTAGAAGAGAATGCCGAGTTGGGAAGATTGTCCAGAAAATTGGCCGAAATCAAAATTGATTGTGATGTTCAGTTCCATGCGGAAGATTACGAAATGTGTCCGCCCGATGCAGAAAAAGTTCAAGAGATTTTTGAGGAGCTTGAATTTCGTAGATTGAAAGACCAATTCATCAAACTATTTACCGAAGAGGCCGAAACCCCTACACAAGTCACCAGTACAAAAACGGCCAAAGAGGAAGCTCAAGTGGCCGGAAGCGGTCAATTTACCTTATTTGGCGGCGACCCTACCGAGGCCGCAGCAACCCTTAAGGATGTGAATAGCCGTATGACGATTGGTGACGTTCCCCATTTTTATCAGAATGTAAAAAATGGATTGGGTATGGAGCTCTTTTTGGACATGTTGATGAAACAGTCATCGGTATGTTTTGATACGGAGACCACCTCCCTCAATCCGTTGGAGGCCGAGTTGGTAGGAATTGCGTTTAGCTGGTCTCCCGGCAAAGGTTTTTATGTACCCTTTCCGGACAACAGGAACGATGCACAACCCTTGATTGAAAAACTACGTCCATTCTTTGAATCGGAAAATATTGAAAAAGTGGGCCAAAACTTAAAGTACGACATCAAAGTGATGAAAAACTATGGTGTGGAGGTCAAGGGCAAACTGTTCGATACCATGTTGGCCCACTACCTTATCAACCCGGATATGCGGCACAATATGGATGTGCTTTCCGAGACTTATCTCAATTACACACCCATTTCCATCACCGAACTCATAGGCAAAAAAGGCAAGAACCAACTCAGTATGCGCGATGTTCCATTGGAAAAACAGACCGAGTATGCCGTGGAAGATGCGGATGTCACTTTCCAACTTGGCCTAAAATTCACCCCGGAACTCAAAGATGCACATACCGACAAGCTGTTCTCCGATATCGAGATTCCTTTGCTTCGCGTATTGGCGGACATGGAACTGGAAGGTATCAATTTGAACGAAACTTATCTAAAAGACCTATCCACGGCGCTTGAAACCGACATTGCCGAACTGGAAAAGAAAATCTACGAAGATGCCGGTGAAGAATTCAATATAGCTTCACCCAAACAATTGGGCGATATCCTCTTTGGCAAACTAAAGCTGGTGGACAAACCCAAAAAGACCAAAACCGGTCAGTTTTCCACATCGGAAGATGTGCTGTCCTATTTGGCAAAAGATCATCCTATCATTCAAAATGTGTTGGATTACCGGGGATTGGCCAAACTAAAGAGTACCTACGTGGATGCGTTGCCGAACGAAGTCCAAAAAAAAACAGGACGGGTTCATACGGATTACATGCAGACCGTAGCCGCAACGGGCCGTTTGAGCAGCAACAATCCAAACCTTCAGAACATACCTATCCGAACCGAGCGCGGACGCCAAGTGCGAAAAGCGTTCATCCCTCGTGATGAAAATTACATATTACTGGCTGCGGATTACTCTCAGATCGAGTTGCGAATCATCGCTGCATTGAGCGAAGAGGACACAATGATCTCTGCTTTTAAAAATGGAGAGGACATTCATGCTTCCACCGCTTCCAGGGTATTTAACGTACCGATAGATGAAGTGACCCGCGAGCAGCGTAGCAATGCCAAAACAGTGAACTTCGGAATTATTTACGGGGTATCGGCTTTTGGATTGAGCAACCAAACAGATTTGAGCCGTGCCGAGGCCAAGGAACTTATTGATACATATTACAAAACCTACCCGAAGTTGCGCAATTACATGAGCGAACTTGTGGATTTTGCCCGCGATAACGGCTATGTGCAAACAGTATTGGGCCGCCGTAGATATCTAAAAGATATTAATGCTGGGAACCAAGTGGTACGAGGCGCGGCCGAACGCAATGCGGTGAACGCCCCCATCCAAGGGAGTGCGGCGGACATTATTAAAATTGCGATGATCAACATCCATAAAAAACTGGAAGAAGGCAAATACAAAACAAAAATGTTGCTGCAGGTGCATGATGAATTGGTGTTCGATTGCTACAAACCTGAACTGGAAGAAATGAAGGAACTCATTAAAACCGAAATGGAACACGCCTACGAGCTATCCGTGCCGTTGGATGTGGAAGTAGGTATTGGTGAGAATTGGCTGGAGGCTCACTGAGCCTTGGACTAATTAAGAAATACTTTTACAAAAAAGCTCTTAGAGTTATGAAAAAAATCCTTTTATCAATTTTGTTTTTGAGTGCAAACGTATTCGGACAAAACTCCCATAAAATGGGATTTCAAGAAAGTACTCCTTACATTTCGGACTATCCTGAAGGAATCTATTTAACTAAAGAAGATTTCATAAAAAAGACTCCAAGTCCAACTACCAAAGTTTATCCTGTTAGTTTATATGGCAGAGAAGAACTTCCCAAAATAATGAAAGTACACAACTGTTATTTTTTTGACAGAAGTAATTCTAAAAAAATTAAGAATGCATTTGCAATTTCATTTGAAGGTGGACTATATTTTCAAATCAAAGCAATTTTAAAGAATCGGAATAAAGAAGATAAAGCTCAAAGTTCAAACCAAGCAAATTCATTTGTTAGAACTATTATGGGTGGTGAAAATTATCTATACACCGAGGCGGAGTTAGAAAACAAATGGGCTGCAGGTGCTGCTGCTAACCTCGGTGCTGCGGGAGGAACAATTTACCCAGAATTAATTAACGGAAAAGGAATAGTATGGGACTTTAAAAATACTGAATTCAATATTTTCAAATCCTGTAAAGACTATAATGAATTTATTGGAGACAAGTTGCTAACTGCTGTACAAAATTGTGAAGAGCATCAACCGGACATGCTGGAAGTGAGGGAGGCCATTTCAGAAATTAAATAGTCTCATCTATGAACTAGATTGCTAAAACTAAGGTTTCTCAATTCCAAGAAAATCGTAAGACCATTTCTTAAATCATATATTCAATTAAGAAGTCAAAGTGAAACCCTCCAAACTCATCCTCCCCATCATCGTGGTATCTCAGTTTTGCTGCACTTCGCTTTGGTTTGCCGGCAATGGGGTCATAAGCGATTTGGTGGTCACATTTGGATTAAGTGATGGCGCTGTGGGACATTTAACCTCAGCGGTACAGTTCGGGTTTATCGTTGGCACGCTTATCTTCGCAGTTCTATCTATAGCCGATAGATTTTCACCATCCAAAGTATTTCTTTGTTGTGCTATTTTAGGAGCACTTTTTAATTTAGGGGCTATTTGGAACGGAAATACTATTACAAGCTTACTCATCTCCCGTTTTTGTACTGGATTTTTCCTTGCGGGCATCTACCCCGTAGGTATGAAGATTGCCGCAGACCATTTTGAGAAAGGTCTGGGAAAGTCGTTAGGGTTTTTGGTTGGCGCCTTAGTGGTCGGAACTGCATTTCCACATGTATTAAAGGAAATGACCCATACCTTTTCATGGAAGGCCGTTTTGATGGCTACTTCAGCACTTGCCATCTTGGGCGGTACCTTTATGCTCATCCTTGTCCCGAATGGGCCCTATCGTAAACATGGTCAACAGGTGCAATTATCTTCTTTTTTAAAAGTGTTTCAGAATAGTAGGTTTCGTTCTGCGGCCTTCGGGTATTTTGGACACATGTGGGAATTGTACACCTTTTGGGCTTTCGTCCCGATCATGTTGCAGTCCTATGCCCTGTTGCATCCGCAAACCATGTTCAACATTCCATTGCTGTCCTTCCTGATTATAGGAATTGGTGGTCTGGCCTGTGTTTTAAGTGGATATCTCTCTCAATCAATCGGGACCAAAAAAGTGGCTTTTGTGGCACTCCTACTTTCATGTATCTGTTGTTTGGTTTCCCCATTCCTATTTGGTCAACCCTCTACAATCCTATTTATTGCTTTTCTAATGTTTTGGGGCATGGTGGTAATAGCGGATTCGCCCCTGTTTTCTACTTTGGTCGCTCAGAACGCATCCGCGGAAATAAAAGGAACGGCGCTAACCATTGTAAACTGCATCGGGTTTGCCATCACCATAGTAAGTATTCAATTGCTCAACGAGCTTAGAATTGCGACAAGTTCCAATTGGGCGTACATGCTTTTAGCCTTGGGCCCCATTCTTGGACTTCTGGCCATGGCTTCAAAAGGAAAGAATTCCCTTAAAGGTTGAAGGCACATTATTTCATCAAATAAATTCCTATCTTGAAACGTCCTTTTCGACACATTTCAACATCATCAAACTCAACTGCACTACATGAAAACCATTCAACTTCTTTTGCTTTTGGCCCTAGGTGCCATTGCAAGCTGTGAGAATCCGGCATCGGAGGCCGAAGAAACCACCGAATCCTCGGAAACTATAGAGAATTCTCAATCCGAACGTGAGTTTTATCAAATTAAAATCTACTCCTTCGACACCGAAGAGCAAGTAGCCACCGTGGACGAATATTTGAAAAATGCCTTTATGCCCGCCGTAAAAAAACAGGGTATCGACAAAGTCGGGGTGTTCAAATCCCGAATCTCAGAAACGGACACGGTTCAAAAAACTTTTGTTCTTCTACCCTTTAAGAGCTTAGAGCAATTCCAAGAATTGGATACCGAACTTTTGAAAGATTCAACATACACTACGGCAGGTACTGCCTACATTGACGCCAATTTTGACAATCCACCATACGCCCGCATCCAATCCATTATCCTGAAAGCCTTCCCCAACATGCCCAAAATGGAGGTGCCCGATTTGGACAGTCCCAGATCGGAACGCGTTTATGAACTTCGGAGTTACGAGTCCGCAACAGAAAAATACTACCGCAACAAGGTAGATATGTTCAACGCCGGAGACGAAATCCCGCTGTTTGACCGATTGGACTTTCAGGCCGTGTTTTACGGAGAAGTACTTTCGGGCGCCAACATGCCCAACCTAATGTACATGACCACTCATGCAGATATGGAAACCAGAAATCAACACTGGGATGCCTTTGTGAATGCTCCCGAATGGAAAGAATTGATCGCCATGCCCAAATACAAAAATAATATGTCGCATATAGATATGTGGTTCCTCTACCCTACCGATTATTCAGACTATTAGAACACCAAATGGTAGAACTGATTTACTTCACTGGTAAGCATTGCGGTGTCTGTAAGGTATTAAAACCAAAACTGTTGGGGGCTGTTCAAGAAAATTTCCCAGCAGTCCAAATTCGGGTAGTTGATGTTGAAGAGGAAATCGAATTTACAGGACAGTCCATGGTCTTTACTTTGCCCGTTGTGATACTTAAATCAAACGGTAGGGAAATGTATCGGTTTGCCCGTAGTTTTTCGGTGTACGAGGTATTGGATAAACTTAGAAAACCAACATCATATAATTCTAATAATCAATTAATTGACAATTATTTCTAACCTGATAAATTTTCCATCAACGAATCGAACAATTTTATACCTTCAATCCTCTTTTTAAAAGGTTTATAATGATTCATCCAGATACAGAACTTAGATTTATCAGTAATGAAATTGGTTATGGTGTTGTCGCTACAAAGCTCATTCCAGCCGGTACCATTACGTGGGTCCATGATAAGTTGGACCAAGAATTTTCTCCACTGCAATTACAACAAATGGAGCCCATTTATCAACAAATCCTAGATACCTATACATTTAGAAACAACAAGGGCAATTACATTCTCTGTTGGGACAATGGCAGGTATGTTAACCATAGCTTCAACTCTAACTGCCTCACTACGGCCTACGATTTTGAAATAGCCATCCGGAACATTCAACCCGGAGAACAATTGACAGACGATTATGGCTACCTTAACATTCCGTTGCCTTTCCGGGCGGCCGATGAAGGAACCCGCAGAAAAATTGTTTACCCCGATGACCTATTAAAATACTATAAGGTCTGGGACAACAAAATCAAGAAAGTCTTTGGGAACATCACCAAACAGCAACAACCCCTTAGACCTTTACTCGATGATGAACTGTGGAACAGAATAAGCCGTATTGTAGAAGGAAAGGAGGAAATGGAATCCATTTTGAGCAATTTTTATCATAGCACTCCCGCAGAAAGTACGGTATAAAACTAAAAAAGGCACCGATCGGTGCCTTTTTCATTCTTCTTCATAGCATTGATATTCAATTGCCAAAACTATTGGCCAATCGTGGTTTTTGACTTTTGCTCCCAATAAACAAATCCGTAAGCGGTTTAAAGTGTCGCTTCCACTGGTAGGGAGCAAAGTCAAACCACAATTTAACTTCGGGTGCATTGTTCTCCTCCACAACAAAACCATCTTCGATATTAAAATCCAATCGGTTAAAGGTGTTGGCGGATTCCTCCATCCCATCTTGGTAAATAAATTTATTGCCCCATTGCGCCATATAAAAACGAAACGCAGTGTATTTACCTTTGGGCAAGGAAAGAACGCTCTTGGAACGTATAAAGTTCCCAGATGCGATACCCTTGAACGTTACCGGGTTTTGACCGGGAAAATCTATTATAAAATGTTCTTTACCTTGTTCATCTATTGCTGAAAACCTGGTAATATTCAATGTCATTTCTGAAACATGATAAGCTGTTGCGGCCTCATTGGACAAAATCAACTCTGCGCCTTTGTTCTCCGAACCATACCAATCGGCAAGGACATTCGGGGTGTAAGGTGCTGTTGACCATATTGTTGGATAAAACATATTCTTTTTCATAGCAATTGTATATCAAAAGTTATACAGGTACAAAGTTGCGGCAGTTTTCCTACCCTAACGTCCAATAGATTATCCAGTTTATATGCTCCATTAACCCAAAAACCTAATTTTAAGATTATTTTTAGTTAAAATGACATAAAATCTGTATTCAAATAAATTACCAGGCTATCTTTCAGAGGTATGAAAGTCAATTACATTTTTCTGCTCTTGGCCTTGGTCGCGGAAATTGTTGGGACCATTGGTGGCTTTGGCTCTTCGGTGTTTTTTGTGCCGATAGGGAATTTTTATTTTGATTTTTACTCGGTTCTTGGCATGACGGCCATATTTCACCTCTCCAGTAACATCAGCAAAATATTTCTATTCAAAAAAGGGCTGGACAAAAAACTGTTGCTCTATATCGGTGTTCCATCGGTGCTATTTGTCGTTATTGGGGGGTTTCTATCAAAAATAGCCGATAGTGCTATCCTTGAAATTGTATTGGGTGTTTTTCTTGTTATTTTCAGTTTGTTGTTCCTCATCAAAAGTGAGATTATTGTACTGCCCAATAAAAAAAACTCGATAATCGGAGGTGCGCTATCAGGCTTCTCGGCAGGACTTTTGGGGACGGGCGGTGCCATTCGAGGGTTGACCATGGCCGCCTTCAATTTGGAGAAAAGTGCCTTTATCGCCACCTCGGCTTTTATCGATTTTATGATTGATTTCTCCCGAACCTTCGTCTACTACGGGAATGGCTACATAGGAAAGCAAGAGCTGATGTACCTGCCATTTTTGTTCGCGATTGGATTGATTGGCACCTATTTGGGAAAAAAGATACTTCATTATATTCCCCAAGAAAAATTCCGCAAACTCAGTTTGATTTTTATCTTCCTCATCGGTTTGGCGACCATCATCAAACTGGTGTTCGATTATTGGGGTTGATCCTCTTCGTAGTTATCCCCAATTTTATCCAAGACCTTTAAAAATATTTCAAATTCTGTTGGATCCACATCTTTTACGGCCAATTTTCTTAAGGCCAATGCACTGGGAAGTGTGAGGTCAAGAATCTCGTGTCCTTTTGGGGTCAGTTCCAGTTTAAAACGTTTTTGATCTCCATCAAACCGGGTCTTGGAAATCCAACCTTTTTTTTCCAATCCGCCAATAACACGGGATGTAGTGGCACGGTTACGAAAGTTTTCATTTACAATATCACGCTGGCTGGCATCATCCCCCATTTGATATATCTGGTAGAGAATCACCCATTGCTCAATGGTCGTATCCACCCCAAGTTCATCGAACTTTCGCAGATATGCCTTTTGAATTTTTCGGAGCACCAAATCCAAATGGAACCCCATTCCCTGTATTTCATCGATACGACTGAGCATTTATTTATTTGGAATAGTCACAAAAATAGGGAATCAGATTTTTTTATGTCCAACAAAGATGGTCCTGTCAATTTTAACTCAATTTTCAGCCTTCAAAATCAATTTGGTATCCCAAAATTATTATTTTTGTTGTAGATGCAACAATAATTTAAACTAAACAATAAAATATAGATATCATGGAAACATCCACTATTCCCAAGGGAGTAAATACTACCGAAGATTTTATGCCCATAAACGGAACGGACTACATCGAACTATATGTAGGCAATTCCAAACAAGCGGCACACTTTTACAAAACTGCCTTTGGATTCCAATCCTATGCGCAAGCCGGTTTGGAAACCGGACTTAAAGACAGGGAGAGCTACGTAGTGGTTCAGGACAAAATCCGTTTGGTGCTTACTTCACCCTTAAAAAGTGGAACAGAAATAGGCAAGCATATCGACAAGCACGGTGACGGTGTCAAAGTGGTCGCCCTCTGGGTGGATGACGCTACAGTTGCCTACAACAATGCCATGGAACGCGGCGCCAAATCGTATATGGAACCCAAGGTTGAAGAAGACAAAAATGGAAAAGTAGTCCGAGCTGGAATTTACACCTATGGTGAAACCGTACATATTTTTGTAGAGCGCAAGGATTATAACGGAACTTTTCTTCCCGGATTTAAAAAATGGGAAACACCCGACTACAATCCAGAGCCAACAGGTCTAAAATTCGTGGACCACATGGTGGGCAATGTAGGATGGAACAAAATGGACCATTGGGTGAAGTTCTACGAAGACGTATTGGGGTTCAAGAACATCCTTTCTTTTGATGACAAGGACATTTCCACCGAATACACCGCTTTGATGAGCAAGGTGATGAGCAACGGAAACGGAAGAATCAAATTCCCTATTAACGAGCCAGCCGAAGGTCAAAAGAAATCACAGGTAGAAGAATACTTGGATTTTTATGAAGATGAAGGCGTTCAGCACATTGCCGTGGCCACGGATGACATCATCCAGACCGTTCGAGACCTTAGAAGTCGTGGGGTGGAGTTTCTAAGGGTTCCAGCAACTTATTATGATGCGGTAACCGACCGAGTCGGTGAAATCGATGAGGACATTGCTCCGTTAAAGGAATTGGGAATCTTGGTAGACCGTGATGACGAAGGGTATCTGTTACAAATCTTTACCAAGCCCGTAGAACCAAGACCAACCATGTTCTTCGAAATTATCCAAAGAAAAGGCGCACAATCCTTTGGAAAAGGTAACTTTAAAGCATTGTTCGAAGCCATAGAGCGCGAGCAAGAGCTTCGTGGCACATTGCATTAATCATAGTTAAGAGTGATGAGTTATGGGTTATTGAATTTCAGACTCATAACTCATAACTTTAAACTCAAAACTGAGAAAAAATGCCTATATATCATAAACTCGGGAAAATTCCGCAAAAAAGGCATACCCAATTCAAAAAACCCGATGGCAGCCTCTATTACGAGCAGCTTTTTGGCACTATCGGATTTGATGGCATGTCCTCACTGTCCTACCATGTTCATAGACCAACACAGGTCAAGGAAATTGGAAAGGCTTTGGACGTAAGTCCCAAAATTGCGGTAGAAAAAAATATTACCAGTCGCAAGTTCATTGGTTTTGATGTAGCTCCCAAAGATGACTTTTTGGAATCGCGAGAAACGCTTTTAGCGAACAACGACGTTCATGTAGGTTTGGCGGCACCAAAAAAATCGGTTACGGACTATTTCTATAAAAATGCCGATGCGGACGAAATGCTCTTTATCCACAAAGGGTCCGGAACATTAAAAACCTTTTTGGGAAATATTCCGTTTGAATACGGGGACTACCTCATCATTCCTCGCGGGATGATCTATCAAATCGAATTTGACATGGAGGACAACCGCATTTTGTATGCCGAGTCTTTCCACCCTATTTATACTCCAAAACGATATCGAAACTGGTTCGGACAACTGTTGGAGCACTCCCCTTTCTGCGAGCGGGACTATAAGCTGCCACAAGACCTTCAAACTTTTGACGAAAAGGGAGAGTTTTTGATGAAAATCAAAAAACAGGGCATGTTGCACCAATTGGTCTATGCCACACATCCTTTTGATGTAGTCGGTTGGGATGGTTATAATTTCCCTTATGGATTTTCAATTCATAATTTTGAACCGATTACGGGCCGCGTGCATCAACCGCCACCAGTACATCAAACTTTTGAGACCGGTGCGTTTGTGGTGTGTTCCTTCTGTCCAAGACTTTATGATTATCATCCAAAATCCATTCCCGCACCTTACAATCACTCCAATATTGATTCTGATGAAGTACTGTATTACGTGGACGGTGATTTTATGAGCCGAAAAGGCATAGGGCCCGGTCATATCTCTTTACACCCCGCGGGCATTCCGCACGGGCCACACCCAGGCACTTACGAGGCAAGCATCGGCAAAAAGGGCACAGAAGAATTGGCAGTGATGATAGACACCTTCAAGCCTTTACAGGTTACGGAAAACGCCCTCAAAATTGATGATGGCAAGTATTATAAATCGTGGTTGGAGTAAATTTGATTGTTTTACAAGTCATTTCGAAATGAGCAGAGTGATTGAGAAATCTAAAATTCAGATTTCTCACATTCGTTCGAAATGACCAAAAAATAGATTCTTGCAGGAGCAGGAATGATGCAAACAACATGCAATGATCATAGAAATACCTGAAAACTCAGATTTTTCAATTCACAATATTCCCTTCGGGATTTTTTCCACCAAGGATAGAAGTCCGCGAGTAGGTGTTGCCGTTGGCGAACATATTTTGGATTTGGCCGCTGTCGCCGAATTGGAAGTGTTCGACTTCAATACGGCGTTACTGGAAAAGGATACCTTAAACGACTTTATTTCCCTTGGGAAGGAAATCACCTCACGGGTACGCAAAAAGATTCAATATTGGTTAAAGGATGACGAATCTGTTTTGGCAGGAAAGCCCGAACTCTTTGTGAAGAGATCGGAAGCCCAAATGCATATGCCCGTCACGGTGGGGGACTACACCGATTTTTATTCCAGTTTGGAGCACGCCACCAATGTGGGCAAAATGTTCCGCGATCCCGAACATGCCCTATTGCCCAATTGGAAACATATTCCCGTAGGGTATCACGGCAGGGCAAGTTCCATTATTGTCAGTGGACAACCCATTCATCGCCCTAAAGGACAGACTATGGCCAACGGTGCGGATACCCCAGTTTTTGGTCCCACCAAACGTTTGGATTTTGAATTGGAAATGGGTTTTATCTGTGGAAGGGAAACCCAATTGGGCGAATCTGTATCTACTAAAGATGCTGAAAATTATATTTTTGGATTGGTATTGTTCAACGATTGGTCGGCTCGCGATATTCAAAAGTGGGAATATGTACCTCTAGGACCGTTCTTGGCCAAGAATTTTGCATCGTCCATTTCACCGTGGGTGGTTACGCTGGAAGCTTTGGAACCTTTCAGGACCAATGGTCCCAAACAGGAACCCGAAGTACTTCCCTATCTTCAATATGAGGGAGAAAAGAATTATGATATCGACTTGGAAGTAGGCATCAAACCGGAACAAGGCGGAGAAACCACTGTTTGCTTTAGCAATTTTAAACATATGTACTGGAACATGGCCCAGCAACTGGCCCATCATACGGTAAACGGGTGCAACATCAATATTGGTGATATGATGGCCTCCGGAACTATATCAGGTAAAGAGGAAAACAGTTTTGGCTCCATGCTCGAATTGTCTTGGGGAGGCTCTGACCCTATCAAACTAAAAGATGACAGTGAACGAAAATTCATAGAAGATGGTGACACGGTAACCATGCGAGGTTACGCTCAAAATGGCGATATTAGAGTCGGATTTGGCGAAGTGACGACCAAAGTGCTTCCCGCTAAAGAATAAATACAGTTTCAGATGTCACATGGAGCGCAGTTGAAATGTCATCTGAAATTCAACCATATCTCGACTGCGCTCGATATGACAAAACAAAATCAATCTAAATGATCAAAACCTTAGACCCAACTACCATACCTCAACCCGAATTGTACAGTATTCTATCGACAGCGGTGGCACCCAGGCCCATTTGCTTTGCCAGCACCGTGGATGCCGAAGGCAACGTCAACCTGAGTCCGTACAGCTTTTTCAATGTATTCAGTTCCAATCCGCCTGTGATGGTATTTTCCCCGACACGAAGCGGCAGGGACAATTCCTTAAAACATACCCATCAAAATGTGGTGGAAGTGCCCGAAGTGGTCATTAATGTAGTGAACCATAAAATGGCGGAGCAGATGTCGCTCTCCAGCACGGCCTACGACAAAGGCGTGAACGAATTTGTGAAGGCAGGTTTTACCGAAGTGCCCAGCGTGAAAGTTAAGCCGCCACGTGTGGGCGAGGCTCCCGTATCTTTCGAGTGCAGCGTTCTAGAAGTGGTTGAGATTGCCCAAACTCCGGGAGCAGGAAACTTGATTATCGCCCAAGTAGATATGATTCACATCAATGATGAGTACCTTACAGATGATGTACTGGATACCGAAAAATTGGATTTGGTGGGTCGTATGGGTGGCAATTGGTATATCCGGGCCATTAAAGAATCCTTGTTTGAGATTCCGAAGCCCATCCGTACCCACGGCATTGGCGTGGATGCTCTGCCCAAGGGCATTAGAGAAAGCGATGTGCTCACTGGAAACAATCTGGGAAGGTTGGGGAATTTGGAACAATTGCCTTCCTCAAATGACATTAAGACAATTGTTGAGTCCGAGGGAATACAAGATAAATCAAAAACTGAACTCCATACCTTAGCCAAACAACTATTGGAAGATGGCGGTGATACGTTAAAGGCGATGGCTTATTTATTGTTTGGGGAAAATATGTAGTATAGAAATGTCCATTTTTGCTAAATATGGACATTTTATATATTTTTGAAGAATCAATAATAGGTTTGCCATGAACATCAGTTTCACAAAAAAACAGGAAGAATATATTGCCCAACAAGTTGCGACTGGAGAATATCAGAACAACAGCGAAGTTATTCGCGACGCTTTACGTTTGCATAAAGTGTATAGGGACAAGGTTATCAATGATCTTAGAAATGAGATAGAGAAAGGTTGGAATGCACCTGACAGCCCTAGAACAATGGAGCAAATCATTGCGGCAAAAAAGAATAGATGACAGCCAACTACGTTCTGTCCCAAGAAGCAGATAATGATATCGAGGATATTTTCGAATATGGTGAACTCAAATTCGGGACTCCCCAAGCCATTGAATATTTAATCGACATGAACAGTCACTTCGAAGTGATAGCCAAAAATCCAAATATTGGAATAGAAAGAAAGGAAATCAGGAATGAATTGTTCAGTTTTCCCTATAAATCACACGTAATTTTCTATCGTAGGATGCGCGGATATGTACGTATCATCCGAGTATTATACGGTGGAAGGGATTTAATAAAAATCTTGACTTGATGTCAAATCAAAAAATGAAAAACGACATAACATCCATTTTTAAACCTCATTTAGTACCCAAAGAGGTGTATAAAGGTGGAAAAAACATTCCACCGACCGATAAAAAAATATATAAGCTATCCTCCAACGAGAATCCACTGGGTGCATCGCCAAAGGCGGTGGCCGCGATGAAAGCTGCTTTGGAAAAGATTGATATCTACCCCGACCAGACCGATATTCGTTTACGGGAAGCTTTGGTCAAAGATTTTGATGTCCAATTGACCACCGACCAATTTTTGTGTGGGAATAGCGGGTCAGAGGTCATTGATATAGTACTCCGGGCCTTTATCAACGAAGGGGACGAAGTGATTTTTTCCAACCCCTGCTTCCTGCCCTACTCCGTTTTTTCGAGATGGTATGGCGCCCATCAAGTCGATGTGCCTCTCTTGGCTCCCAACTACGATTTGGATGTGGAAAGTATCTTGAACGCCATCACGGAGAAGACCAAAATCATTTTCTTGACCAGTCCCAACAATCCTACGGGAACTTACATTCCCAAGCCGGTCATGGACGATTTTATTTCCCGTGTTCCCAAGGATATTGTGGTGGTGTTCGATGAAGTGTACCGCCATTTTGCGGATGCTGACGATTATGTTACTGCATTGCCCTATGTCTTGGAAGGTCATAACGTAATCGGGCTCAATAGTTTTTCCAAAACGTACGGATTGGCTGGCCAACGTATCGGGTACGGGTATACCACGGCAACCATTGCCAATTATGTACGCTTGATTCACAAGCCTTTTTTACTACCATTAACCTCTATTGAGGCTGCTATTGGAGCTTTAAACGACACCGAATTCATTGAAAAAACCGTAAAAACGGTTTTGGAAGGTAGAATATATGTTTCCAAGGCTTTTGATGAATTGGGTATCGAGTATTGGCCAAGTCAAGCCAATTTTTTCATTATTGATCCGCCATTACCCGAAATGGAATTCACAGATAAAATGATGGAACAAGGAATCATGGTTCGACCTGTTTCACAATTTGGTGCTCCCGGTAAGGTGCGAATCACTATAGGTGACAAGGAGGCAAATGAAGCTTTGGTTACGGCACTCAAAAAAATAATTGAAGATGATCACACTTCTTTATGAGACGTCTCGACTGCGCTCGATGTCACAATTACAATACAAATCGATAGGTCGCCTTCAATAAGAAAATGTTTTGTGGTTTTTGCCCAAAAATATTGTCACCTAAACCGGGCAGCAGACCTGCCGTCGGGTCACCGCTTCGCGATACATCCTGCGACCATACCAAGAATATCTCAGAGCCAGGGATGTACTCCCATCGAATCACCAAATTGGAGCGAAACTGCACAAAGGAAAAATCAGGGTTATCAAAACTAAAATCGGTCACCCCGTCCAGATCTTCATCAATGGCATAAGTGCCATCCGTTAAACTGGTTTGTTCTGATGTGTACTGCACAAACCTATCCTCAAAAACTTTAGCAACAGGGTCGGTGATGTGCTTAAATTCAGAATAGCGGCCACGGGAAATAAACGGTTGCCCCCAATATTGAATGGTCAGGTTGGGGTTGATGGTGTAGTTCAGCCTAACGGACATACTCAATGTCCGTTGATCTATTTTTCCATTCAGATATCTTGGTGAGCCATTTACATCATCAAAATTATCAATGAATTGTAGTTTATCATGATTGATGTCCAAAGAAGGGAATACAGAAACCCGCAGGGCATTTATGGGCTGATACACAAAACCTCCTTCCATGTAATAATTCTTGATGGAATTGTCCAATGCCTTTCTACCTTGGTGGTAAAAGGAAAAACGTAATTTTTTCCGGTAATCGGTGCTGATGTTATTCCAAAAACTCACCCATGGAGACTGCCTTAACCTAGGGCCGCCCCGCAAGGCGAAGTTGGAATATTCAATAGGGGCTATATTGAAACCAATGTTGGATTGATAATTGTTTTTCCAGTTTTGCCAGCTGTTGGTGTTGAACTGTAAATAATTATGGTTGCCCTGAAAATCCCATGCGGTCCAGTGGTTGTAATTGATGCCTACCCGCCTAAAGGTACTGTCCGGTTTTAGGGTCTGGTACCCTATCCATGTGTAGTGACGGATATCATCGGCCTGGCGTTGAAAGCCAATATCGTTGAGTTCCAATTCAGGTGAACGCCATGTAGCCCCAGATTCAAACTTCCAGTGCCCGTTCCCTACCTTACCTATTTGCATGTTGCCCCCGGTCCCTGTCAATGATGTTCGGGTAGTATCTACGGCAACGTGGTCGGCACCTACCCTTCCGAACAAATGCGTTATAGATTCTTGAGTGTTTGCTATAGCCTCTTCACTACCACGAACATGGCTCATATTTATATTTCCGCCAACATACCAATCACGATTGGCCCATTGGTGTTTAAAATCCAACCCGCCTGTGTAGGCTGCATCATGAAGAAAGTTGAGCTGCTCAGGAATCTGCTCTCGGTTGGTCGCCGTGAAAATCCCTCCTATATATGAATTTCTTTCGTTGAAATCCTTTTGCAGTCGTCCCACAAAATAGTTGGTCAGTGGCTCCACCATTTCTTTACGGGTACCGCCTTCATCATTAATTATAGTAGCCGTCCGCTGCGCAGTTACACTTTCCAGCACGCCAATGGCCCACCCATCCTTGGTTTTTCCGCTAAACTTGGCAGCACCAATAATCGGAGTGTTATCGGGCTGGTCCACAAATTCATCATCTGAAGTATCCGGGTACCCTTGTGGGCTTCTGCCTATTCTACGCGAATAAAAAATATTATCGGACCCAAAGGTATTGCCTGCTTCGGATTGGGAGACACTAAAATCAAAAATGTTCTTGTTCTCCACAAAAAAGGGACGACGCTCCTGAAAAAATATTTGAAAACCATCCAATGCAATGGCAGAAGGGTCGGCATCCACTTGTCCAAAATCAGGGTTGACGGTCAAATCCAACGTAAGGTCATTGGTGATTCCTATCTTGGCATCGAGTCCGGCAGTGATATTATTCTCGCTCCCATCCCTAAAAGGGTTTCCTTCCTCGGCTTCGTAAGTTTCGGTTTTGGCCACGGTATAGGGCTGGATTTCCAACTGCTTTTGAGGTTCAATATTCTTCAATCCATGTAATTCTCCAAACTCGCTCACCCAACCGGGCTGGTCCACTGGTTTTCGTTGCCAAAGGGAACGCTCCTCGTTCCTAAAAAAACGTCGTGTGGACTGTAGCCCCCAGACCTGTTCCTCAGCATTTCCAAATTTTAATTGACTTAACGGAATACGAAGCTCGGCCGTCCATCCTTTAGCATCAATGTTGGTCTTGGCATACCAAATGGGATTCCAGCTGGGGTCCCAATTGTTGCCATTGTTGGAGATAAACTCATCTCCTTTTACACCTGCAGCGGTAATCGTAAAGGAAAAAGCAGTGCGTTTATCAAAATAGCTATCTATATTGAACTCCACCCAATCCCCATCAAAACCATCTCTTCGAGAAAGCCGTTTCACGATTTTATCCGGTTCATCATCAAAACAGCGTACTCCTATATATAGGTTCTTGCTGTCGTAAAGTATCTTAAATTGGGTTTGATACGAGGGCGGAGTATTCTCATCGGGCTGCCACTCAATATAGTCACCGCCCCATTCAACCAGGTTCCACGCCTCGTCTTCCAATATACCATTAATAGTTGGCGCCGCATAAGCGCCCAAAGATTGGGTAGTATACTTCTTTTTGATGATGACTTCGGTTGAATCTTGTGCTTGTAGGGAAAAAATGAGGAATAGGGTCAGGAAAACCAGCGCTGCGTTTCTCACGTGTTCGTTTTTTGGTTGATTGATACAACAAAGACCACAGAAAATCTGAAGAGTTACAGTTACGCATTTTTTTAACTCTTTTTAACATTTTATACTACTATATTTAGACTGATTTCTACCGAAGAAGATTGAATTTGAAAAAAGTAAAAAAATATTACCGATCAACCGTTTGTAATTCAATCTAATAATTGTACATTTGCAGCCCGTTAATCGGGATAGGTTATTTAAATCAATAATATTCGAGAAGTGGATACATTAAGTTATAAAACTATTTCCGCCAATAAATCTACTGTTGACAAGCAATGGTTATTGGTTGATGCTGAAGGACAGACCTTAGGAAGATTGGCGTCTAAAGTAGCCAAAATACTTAGAGGGAAATATAAGACCAACTTTACCCCTCATGTTGATTGTGGAGACAATGTGATTGTCATCAATGCTGAGAAAATCGACATGACCGGAAACAAGTGGGACGAGAAGGAATATCAAAGATATACTGGTTATCCAGGTGGACAACGTTCCGCTTCTGCGAAAGAAGTATTGGAAAAACACCCAGAGCGCATCATTGAGAACTCTGTAAAAGGAATGCTTCCAAAGAACAAACTTGGGGCCGACCTTTTTAGAAACCTTAAGGTATATGCCGGTGTAGAGCACGGGCAAGAGGCTCAAAAACCAAAAGCAATAAACTTAAACGACTACAAATAATGGAAGTGGTTCATAAGATAGGCAGAAGAAAAACAGCTGTGGCCAGAGTTTATGTTTCCGAAGGTTCTGGAAACATCACAGTAAACAAGAGAGACCTTAACGATTACTTTACCACAGGTACATTGCAGTACAAAGTAAAACAACCTTTTACTTTAACTGAGACCGAAGGAAACTATGACGTAAAAGTAAATGTTTACGGTGGTGGCATCACAGGTCAGGCAGAGGCAGTTCGCCTGGCTTTGTCCAGAGCAATGTGCGAAATAGATGCGGAAAACAGAAGCGTTCTTAAACCAGAAGGTCTGTTGACAAGAGACCCAAGAATGGTGGAAAGAAAGAAATTCGGTCAGAAGAAAGCCCGTAAGAAATTCCAATTCTCCAAACGTTAATATACATTGGGTCTCGAGCCCAACTATATATAAGTTCATTGAAAACCCTGAAAATATCCAAGTTTCAGGGTTAAATTTTTAACCAAAGTTGTCGTTGTTCCAAAAGGGATAAAATTATCGACTTTTTGGAAACTAGTTTAGCATCTAAATGAACAGGGCGAACAAAATTTGTGACCACCTGTACATTGCTACTTACAACGGAACGTAAACTAAGTACAAAAAATGGCAAGTAAAATTGAAGTAAAAGACTTACTGGAAGCAGGTGTGCATTTTGGACACCTTACTAGAAAGTGGAACCCTAACATGGCGCCCTACATCTACATGGAGCGTAACGGGATTCACGTAATCAACCTGTACAAAACGGTTGCAAAACTTGAGGAAGCCAACGAGGCACTTAAGAAAATTGCTGCTTCAGGAAGAAAAATCCTTTTCGTAGCTACAAAAAAACAAGCAAAAGACATTGTTGCGGACAAAGTATCCAAAGTAAACATGCCTTACATCACAGAAAGATGGCCAGGTGGTATGTTGACCAACTTTGTGACTATTCGTAAAGCTGTAAAGAAAATGGCAGCTATCGACCGCATGAAGAAGGACGGCACCTTCAACACTCTTTCCAAAAAAGAAAGATTGCAAGTTGACCGTCTTCGTGCCAAGTTGGACAAAAACTTGGGTTCAATCGCGGACATGACCCGTTTGCCAGGTGCACTTTTTATCGTGGATACTATGCGTGAGCACATTGCGGTAAAAGAAGCCCAAAAATTGAACATCCCGATTTTTGCAATGGTGGATACCAACTCCGATCCTCGTGATGTTGATTACGCCATCCCATCCAACGACGATGCCGGTAAATCCATAGAAGCTATCTTGGAATCCGTAACCAGTGCAGTAGCCGAAGGTTTGGAAGAGCGCAAGAGCGAAAAAGGCAGTGGAAAAGATAAAGACGAGGACACTCCAAAAAAGGAGAAAAAATCAACTGAAGAAAAACCGGCCAAAAAAGCTGAAGCCGCTCCTAAAAAAGAAGCAAAAGCAGATGACCTTACCAAAATTGAAGGCATAGGACCCAAAGCTGCCGAGGCTTTGGTAGAAAGTGGAATAACCACTTACGCTGAATTGGCAAAAACTGACGCTGACGACATCAAAGAAACTTTGACAGAAGCTAGCTCAACTTTGGCTCACCTTGACCCAACATCTTGGCCAAAACAAGCAAAAATGGCTGCCGATGGTGAATGGGACGAACTAAAAGAATGGCAAGACAGCGTAAAAGGTGGAGTTGAATAAACCCACTGATTTAACATTGTCCTAAACAAAAACACTTTTTTAGTGTTTTACTTTACATAAAATTTTAAAAGAAAACAAAATGGCAAAGATTACTGCCGCAGAGGTAAATAAATTAAGAAAGGCTACTGGAGCTGGTATGATGGATTGTAAAAAAGCTTTGGTCGAAGCTGATGGAGATTTTGACCAAGCCATTGAAATCCTAAGAAAAAAAGGTCAAAAAGTCGCTGCTAAAAGAGCTGACAGAGAATCTTCAGAAGGTGCCGCCATCGCAAAAGTGAACGATGACAACACTCAAGGAGTTGTAATCTCCCTTAACTGTGAGACCGACTTCGTTGCCAAAAACGATAGCTTTGTAAAACTTGCAAACGATTTGGCTGATTTGGCCCTTGGTTTTGACAGCAAAGATGATTTCCTTGCTGCTTCTTTTGAAGGAATGACCGTTGCCGAAAAATTAACAGAGCAAACCGGTGTTATTGGTGAAAAAATCGAAATCGGAAGCTTTGACAAATTGAGTGCTCCGTTCGTTGGTTCATACATTCACGCTGGCAACAAAATTGCTACATTGGTAGGATTGTCCGCTAATGTTGATGGTGCTGCCGAAGCTGCAAAAGACGTAGCCATGCAAGCTGCCGCAATGAACCCAGTTGCACTTAATGAAGAAGGCGTTGATCAATCCATCATCGACAAAGAAATCGAGATCGCCAAAGATCAATTGCGTCAAGAAGGAAAGCCAGAAGCCATGTTGGACAACATCGCAAAAGGTAAATTGAACCGTTTCTTTAAAGACAACACTTTGGTGAACCAAGCTTTCATTAAAGACAGCAAGCAAAGTGTAGCTGAGTACGTTAAATCTGTGGATTCCAGCTTGGAAGTTACAGGTTTTGCAAGAGTTGCACTAGGCTAATTCGCCAACAGAATAATATAAAAAACCGCTTCCCTTACGAAGCGGTTTTTTTATGCCCAGATCTAACCCACAATTCTTCATTTGCCATAAATAATTTTGATTATTTTTGTCCGGACTTCAAGAAACTCTCAATGCATTACAAAAGAATTTTATTAAAACTAAGTGGAGAAGCCCTTATGGGCGAACAACAATATGGTATAGATGCCAAGCGATTGGACGAATATGCCGAAGAAATAAAAGCTGTAATCGAAAAGGGTGTTGAAGTCGCCATAGTTATAGGTGGAGGGAACATTTTTAGAGGTCTGGCCGGTGCCAGTCAAGGAATGGACCGCGTTCAAGGAGACCACATGGGAATGCTTGCAACAGTAATCAACGGTCTTGCCCTACAAAGCGCATTGGAACTCAAGGGAGTTCAGACCCGATTACAATCTGCCATCAAAATCAATGAGGTGGCCGAACCTTTTATCAGAAGAAGAGCAATTCGTCACCTAGAGAAAGGAAGAGTGGTAATCTTTGGCGGTGGAACGGGAAACCCTTACTTCACTACGGATTCAGCCGCCGTTTTAAGGGCCATCGAAATTAAGGCAGATGTTATCTTAAAGGGAACCCGCGTAGATGGCATTTACACTTCTGATCCTGAAAAGGACAAGAACGCCACCAAGTTCGATTCCATTTCCTTTAACGAAGTACTTTCCAAAGGACTTAAGGTGATGGACACCACGGCATTTACCTTGAGCCAGGAAAATGAACTGCCAATTGTTGTATTCGACATGAACACACAAGGCAACTTAATGAAACTAGTATCTGGAGAAAATATAGGAACAGTGGTCAACGTATAAGTTGACATATACTTTGGTTTCAATTTTATAAATTTGAAAGTTATGGACGAAGAAGTAAAATTTATTCTTGATAGCACAAAAGAAAGTATGGAAGCAAGTATTGAGCACTTGCAAAAGGCATTGACCAAGATTAGGGCAGGTAAAGCAAGCCCCATCATGCTTTCTACGGTAATGGTAGACTACTACGGTTCCCAGACACCACTTTCCCAAGTATCCAACATCAATACCCCCGATGCGCGCACACTATCAGTTCAACCCTGGGAAAAAAATCTATTGGGTGAAATAGAGACCGCCATCATGAATGCTAATTTGGGATTCAACCCAATGAACAATGGAGAAACCATAATCATTAACGTTCCTCCGTTAACGGAAGAGCGAAGGATACAATTGGCAAAGCAAGCAAAAGGTGAAGCCGAAGATGCCAAAGTAAGTATACGAAGTGCTAGACAAGAGGCAAATAAAGAATTGAAAGCACTGGATATTTCCGAAGACCTGCTGAGCAACGCCGAGGTAGATGTCCAAGAACTCACCAATACATACAGCAACAAGGTGGATGCCATTCTCTCTGCTAAAGAAGCAGAGATCATGAAGGTATAAAACTTAGATTTTGACCAGCTACTTTCCTAGGAACACAGCATATCATTTTCTACCTTTGCGGCCAACAAAACCCAAATGGTAGCAAAGCTCACTAAAGGATTTTGGCCCAAGGTCGCAAGCATTATACTCCGCAATAGAATCCTGATTCTTTTGGCGGTTATCGGCATTACCGTTTTTTTGGCCATGCAATGGAAAAACATGCAGTTTTCCAATACAGAAGCCAATATTCTTCCAGACGACCATCCAGCTAGTATTCAATACAATGCATTTACCAAAATATTCGGTGAAGAAGGCAATGCCATTGTTCTCGCTATAAGGGATTCAGCCCTATTTACACCAAAAAACTTTAACCGTTGGAACACATTGAGCAAACAGCTCGATGCATTTCCCGAGGTTGATTATGTGATTTCCTTAGAGAACTTAAAGGAGCTCATTAAAGACAATGAGACCCAAACCTTCTCCATGGAACCTTTGATTTCAAAGCCTCCGAAGACAAAGCAGGAAATCGACTCCCTTACCAACCACCTGTTCAAAGAACTCCCATTTTACGATAACTTGGTGTACAATCCAGAGAGCGGAACTATACAGACGGTAGTTTATCTGGACAAGGACATTATGAACACCGCAGTAAGAAACGAGTTTATCCTGAACGATCTTGCTGAACTCGTGGAAGACTTTGAACAAGAGACCCAGATGGATGTTCGCATTTCCGGGATGCCCTATATCCGTACTTGGAACACCAAATCCATTGTTGATGAAATCGGACTGTTTATCGTAGGTGCACTCTTGGTCACATCCATTATATTTTTCTTTTTCTTTAGGAGTTTCAGGGCAACCTTTATCTCCATGTGCGTGGTTATTATCGGTGTAATGTGGGCCTTTGGAATTCTTGGACTCTTAAGATATGAGATTACCATCCTAACGGCACTTATTCCACCTTTGATCATTGTAATCGGTATCCCGAACTGTATTTTCTTGATCAACAAGTACCAGCAAGAGGTCAAAAAACATGGCAATCAAGCTCTTTCCCTTCAGCGGGTGATTTCCAAAATCGGTAATGCCACATTAATGACGAACATTACCACAGCATCGGGTTTTGCCACCTTCATTATTTTGGATAGTGATCTGCTTAAAGAGTTTGGTATCGTTGCCTCCATCAATATTATCGGGATTTTTATTCTTTCCCTATTGATCATCCCTATCATTTATAGCTTTATGCCGCTTCCCAAAACCAAGCACCTAAAGCACCTGAACAAAAAGTGGATGGACTTTTTTGTGAATTGGATGGAAAACATTGTTAGAAATCATAGGATTGCCGTTTACATTACCACGGTTGCCGTACTGGTATTGAGCATCATTGGTATCTATCAGATGCGAATTACCGGTAGCCGGATTGAAGATTTGCCCAAAAACAGCCATTTTTATAAAGACATCCAATTTTTCGAAGCCGAGTTTGATGGCATCATGCCCATGGAAATTGTGGTGGATACCAAACGTAAAAATGGAGTTGTAAAACCTGCAACCCTTAAGCGAATGGACCGCTTGGGAGCTGTTATTGATGAAATCCCAGAACTGTCAAGACCAATTTCCATCGTTGATCTGGTGAAATATTCCAAACAGGCTTATTACAACGGCATTCCAAAATACTATCAGCTCCCTACCAGTCAAGAGAATACTTTTATCATGAACGCGGTTCAAAAGTCATCCACTGGCGGAGCCGACCTCTTACAAAGTTTTGTGGACAGCACAGGTCAAACCGCCCGGTTGACCACCTATATGCGCGATGTAAAAATCGACCGTATGGAGGAAATCGAAAAAGATGTTCAAGAGGCCATCACCAAGGAATTCCCGTCAGACCGCTACAATGTTTTTATGACGGGAAAGGCCTTATTATTTCTGAAAGGCACCAAATACCTCGTAAAAAACCTCTTATTGTCCCTAGCCCTGGCCATTGGATTAATTTCCCTTTTTATGGCCTACCTGTTCCGATCCTTTAGAATGGTCATCATATCGTTGGTGCCCAATCTATTGCCGCTGGTGATAACAGCGGGCGTCATGGGATATTTGGGAGTGCCCATAAAACCATCCACCATTTTGGTATTTAGCATTGCCTTTGGGATTTCCGTGGACGACACGATACATTTCCTGGCCAAATACCGGCAGGAACTCACAGCAAATCGTTGGCACATTAAACGGTCGGTGTATGCGGCCTTGCGTGAGACGGGAGTGAGTATGTTCTACACTTCCATTGTACTATTCTTTGGGTTTTCCGTATTTATCATCTCAAGTTTTGGGGGCACCAAAGCGTTGGGAGGACTGGTATCGGCAACATTGCTCTTTGCCATGCTATCCAATTTGATCCTATTACCTTCCTTGCTATTGTCTTTGGAACGAAGCATTGCCAACAAGCAAGTGCTCAAAAAGCCCCAAATCGACATTTTACCGCAGGAAGAGGACAACCTAAAGGACAAATAGTGCTTGTCAACAGCATAAATTAGGCCAATCCATTGCCATCATTTTTTATCAAAAACCTATCTTTACCAACTAAATCACGATAGTTTTAGAATGATGTCTTATTCCATAAAAGAATTGCTAGCAAAGCAACCCGTAGGAGATTCCGTTGAAGTAAATGGATGGGTAAAAACCTTTAGAAGTAACCGATTTATCGCATTGAACGATGGTTCCACCATACATAATATTCAGTGCGTCGTGGATTTTGAAAATTTGGACGAGGCATTGCTCAAAAAGATTTCGACCGGGGCTGCCCTAAAAATCACAGGGACGTTAGAGGAAAGCCAAGGTCGAGGACAAAGTGTGGAAATCCAGGCCACGGATATATTCGTGCATGGAACCGCCGACCCGGAGACCTACCCCATTCAACCTAAAAAACACTCATTGGAATTTTTAAGGGAAAAAGCGCATCTTAGGGTTCGTACCAACACTTTTTCTGCCGTAATGCGAGTAAGGTCGGTACTTTCGTTTGCCGTTCACAGCTATTTTCAGCAGAATGGATTTTATTATATGCACGCCCCAATCATTACAGGTTCAGATGCAGAAGGTGCCGGTGAAATGTTCCGAGTGTCAACTTTGGATGCCAAAAAACCTCCATTAAATGATTCCGGCGAAGTGGATTACTCCGAGGACTTTTTTGGAAAGGAGACCAACCTCACCGTATCAGGACAGTTGGAGGCTGAAACCTATGCCATGGGATTGGGCAAAGTATATACCTTTGGACCTACGTTTAGAGCTGAAAACTCAAATACTTCACGCCATTTGGCAGAATTCTGGATGATAGAGCCCGAGATGGCCTTTTATGATCTGGATGCCAATATGGACTTAGCTGAAGACTTCATTAAATATATAATTCAATACGTTCTGGACCATTGCCAGGATGATCTTGAATTCTTGGAAAAACGTCTTTTGGACGAAGAAAAAGGCAAGCCCCAGAACGAACGTTCAGAAATGTCGTTAATAGAAAAATTAAAGTTCGTGGTAGAGAACAACTTTAAAAGGGTATCCTACACCGAAGCAATCGACATCCTTAAGAACAGCAAACCCAATAAAAAGAAAAAATTCCAATTCCCTATTGATGAATGGGGTGCGGATCTGCAAAGTGAGCACGAGCGTTTCTTGGTAGAAAAGCACTTTAAATGCCCCGTAATTCTTTTTGATTACCCTGCGAACATCAAAGCGTTTTATATGCGCTTGAACGAGGATGGCAAAACCGTTCGTGCCATGGATGTACTTTTTCCTGGTATTGGCGAGATTGTAGGTGGATCACAAAGAGAAGAGCGTCTCGAGGTATTGGAACAAAAAATTAAGGAATTGGATATTGATGCCAAAGAACTTTGGTGGTACCTTGACCTTAGAAAATTCGGTACCGCCGTCCATAGTGGTTTTGGACTAGGTTTTGAGCGCATGGTGCAATTTACCACCGGAATGGGCAACATTAGGGACGTAATCCCCTACCCTAGAACGCCGCAGAACGCCGAGTTTTAATTTGATTTTATTATTTTAAGAAAGTAAGATTGTAAATCATCAATCCGTATGCTGAAACAACATCTACAGTTTAAACTTTCCCAAAAACTGTCTCCACAGCAGATTCAGCTCATGAAGCTTATTCAATTGCCGACCCAGGCCTTTGAACAAAGGCTGAAGCAAGAGCTGGAAGAAAATCCTGCATTGGAGAGCGGTAAAGAGGAAACAGACGTGCTGGATGACATGTATGAGGATACTTATGATGAATCGGACGATAACGAAAGTATAGACACGGAGGAAATCAATATTGACGATTATCTGAGTGATGATGAAATACCCGATTACCGGACCCAGGCCAATAATTACAGTGCAGATGACGAGGAGAAAAGCGTGCCGTATGCCGCTGGCATCTCTTTTACACAGTATTTGCTGAATCAGCTCAACACCGTTTATCTAGACGATGAGGAATGGGCCATTGCCGAATTTTTGGTAGGCAGTGTGGACGAAAGTGGCTACATACGCAGACCTCTTGCGGACATTATGGACGATCTTGCCTTCACCCAAAATATTTATGCCGAAGAGGAGAAGATAAAACATGTTTTAAAGATTGTTCAGGACCTAGACCCCCCAGGGGTGGGTGCCCGCTCGCTGGACGAGTGCCTCATCATACAATTAAAGCGCAAGGAACAAAAGCCTTCCATAGAACTAGCCATCAATATACTGGAACGTTCTTTTGAACATTTTACCAAAAAACATTACTCCAAACTCATACAAAAACATCATGTTTCAGAAGAGGAACTCAAAGATGCAATTTCTGAAATAGAGAAATTAAATCCGAAACCAGGAGGATCATATTCTGGAAGTACTCGGATGATAGAGCATATCGTCCCTGACTTTTCCATTAAAATCGTGGACGGTGAACTGGAACTGAGCCTAAACGGAAGAAATGCACCTGAGCTTCATGTTTCCAAGGAATACAGCAATATGCTGGAAGGCTATAAGAACGCCAAGGAAAAATCCAAATCACAGAAGGATACTGTGATGTTCATCAAACAGAAATTGGATGCCGCCAAATGGTTTATTGATGCGATAAGACAGCGCCAACAGACGTTGTTCATCACCATGAGTACGATCATGGAATATCAAAAAGAATATTTTATGACTGGGGACGAACGCAAGTTGCGCCCTATGATCCTAAAAGATATTGCCGATAAGATAGATATGGACGTGTCCACCGTATCAAGGGTGGCGAACAGCAAATATGTGGACACTCCCTATGGCACCAAGCTGATTAAGGATTTCTTCTCCGAAGCCATGAAGAACGAGCAAGGTGAGGATGTATCAACAAGGGAAATCAAAAAGATTTTGGAGACTGTAATTCGTGATGAGGAAAAGAAAAAACCCCTTACGGATGCAAAATTGGCCAAGATTCTAAAAGAAAAAGGGTATCCGATTGCCCGACGAACCGTGGCCAAATACCGGGAGCAGCTAGATATCCCAGTAGCAAGGCTACGAAAAGAAATTTGATGCGCCACGTATACAACATTATATCTTACCTTTTCCATCCTTTGTTCATACCGATTGGAGGGACTATAGTGTATTTTTTGGTGGCTCCTTACAGCACTTTAGAGACCCAAAGTGGGAACATACTCCCCATTTTTATACTAACGGTGATTATTCCGATTATTTTTTTCCTGATCTTGAAAAATCTCGGTGTAATCAATTCCATATTTTTACCGACCATTCAAGAACGCAAATATCCGCTCTATATTAGCTGTATTATCTTTTTGATGATATTGTATAAGGTAATACCCAATAATTACGTACACGAGCTCTTTTATTACTTTACCGGGCTCTTAACGGCTACCACGGCTACCATTGTCCTGTTGTTTTTTCGATTCAAGACCAGTATGCACCTTTTGGGGATGGGAAGTATTCTGACCTTCATGGTTGCGTTGAGTATTCATTTTGAGATCAACATCACCATCGCCATTAGTTTGTTTACCCTATTTACCGGAATGGTAGCTACATCCAGATTATACCTAAAGGCCCATACAAAAAATGAGCTGTTGATTGGTTTTATGCTAGGATGCTGCTCCCAGCTTATAATTCTCAAATACTGGCTATAGAATATAAAAGGTGAGTCCCACCCTTAGAACTCTCAAATCGATGGATTCACCTGCAATTGAAGCCCCTTCTTTCAACAAAGGATTTAAACTATAATAGGCGTGGATGTTCCATGTATTGTATCCAAAATTCAGCATAAGACCGTACTGCAGAGCATCAATGTCATCATTTGAAAAAGAAACATTACCTTCATCGGTAACCAATTTAGATCTTCCAGAAAACACGTACCCCAATTTGGCTCCTGCATATATTCTCCAAAACCTATATTCTGTCGCTGTAGATGTACGCCACCTAACCTCTAAAGGGAATTCTATTGCATGTGTTTCCAATTTACTGCGGTTGAAGTTCTCATCATCTAAAATCTGGTAAGCCCTTACATCACCATCTTCCGTGACACCCATATTGGAATAATACGAATTAGCGGCATAGCCCAAACCAACACCAAGTCCAAAGTTCCTTCTTTTGTTGAGCGGAATATCTTTAATAAAACCAAGTTGAAGATTATAGGAAAGGTTGCGTTGATCTAGTGCATCCGGACTATTCAACAACACGTTATATCCCACACCTACGTAAAACTGGTCTTCCAGGTAATAACTATCCACAGGTTGTGCTTGTATGCTATCTGTAGCTGATTGGCCCAAAACAAAACAAGAGCACAGCATACTTAATGAAAAAATCGAAATCTTATAAAACAACTGAATCATGTGACAATTTAAAACAAAAAACGCCCCAAATTAAAATTTGGAGCGTTTCCCACTAAATCTAAGCTATTGCCTACTGTAGATTGTTAAAAGCATCTCCCTCGTAAGTGGTATAATTCACTTTAAGGGCATTAACTTCTCTCAATTGTTGCTTAATGTCGGTAATAAGACCCATATTGGCCTCTTTATCGACCTTCAAAGCAGTAGTCAATACATTTTGAAGTTCTTGCGGTTTCTTTGCACGTTCTGCCAAAATAAATGAACCTACTTCGTCCACATTGGCAAATTTATCATTCAATTGGATCTTTGGCTCTGTTCCAAAAACCTTTTGATATTCTTGAGTAGGTGTCCCTACATAAATGTAAATAACGCGATCCTTCTTTTCCAACTTCTTAATTTCCGAAGCGTTTGGAAGGGTGTTGGCAACCATTAAAGAACTATCCTTCATCGTGGTCACTGTCATAAAGAAGAAAAGCAGCATGAAAACGATATCTGGCAACGAAGCTGTTGACACCGCTGGTAAATCTCCTTCCTTCTTTTTGGTAAACTTAGCCATATTAAATATAGTTTTTAATCGGTTGTTGTTTCTGCTTCTGAAAGCTTTTGCGGAAACATATCTTGGATACGCTTTACTTTATCTTTCAGTTCATCTCTTACGTTTGATGGTGTCTCTGGGTCCAAATATTTGGATTCCATCGTTGTAAAGTCTGAACCATACAAACGCTGAGCTTCACGGTTACGCAAGTCATTGTACGCTCCCACCAACTCGTTTTGGACGGTTATGTATGTACTATACTTGGTTTCCCTATCGTTCTTCAACGAAATGATCGCTTTTGTTGGGTTATCTGATGAAGAGGGATCTTTCTTACCTTTACAATAAGTGCAAGATCCATCGGCGCCGTTTTCCAAAAAGGCGGTGGCCGCTTCTCTCAAATCCTTAATTTCCATCAAATTATCCTCAACCAAAAGTTGTCCATTTCTGTTGATGTTCACAGTAAAAATGTTTTTCTGCTTAATCACAACATCTTGCTCTGGCGGCTCTATTGGCGGTAGCATACGGTCCAAACCTGCATCTGTTTCAATGGTGGTGGTCACCAAGAAAAAGATCAGCAGAAGGAATGCAATATCCGCCATGGAACCGGCATTTACTTCCGGCGCACCTTTTCTTCTAGGCATAATTCAACTTTTTACTTTACAAACATTCTTTTCAAACCTGGTACTATCATTAGAATTACCGCTATAAGCGTAAGGATGAAAAATACGTTCAATCCCATTCCAATGTTTTTCACAGTTCCTTCCGTGGTCTCAATACCTCTTTCGGACATTGTTTCGACCACAGCCATATTATCTGAAGAAATCCCATAAGATATAGCTACGATGATAGCTAACCCGCCAATGGCGAAAAGGGCTTTCTTGACACTACCTTTTGTGGTGAACAATTTTGCCAACCCGAACACTACTGAAGTAATCACAGCAATAGCCAAAAGGATATACATTATAATGAACATGAAGTTCATCGCGCCACTTTTAATGGCATTTGGATCATCGGCAGACGGAAGAGAGAACCAAAGTACGGCTGCTACCAATCCGATGACGATGAGCAATATTTTTACTATTTTATTCATGATTCTCGATAGATTTTAATTCGTAATTATTTCTTGTGGGCAGCCAACATATCAATCAAAGCGATTGAGCTGTCTTCCATATCGTTTACGATACTATCGATTTTTGCAATAATATAGTTGTAGAAAATCTGAAGGATAATCGCTGTGATCAAACCGAATACGGTTGTCAATAACGCTACCTGGATATCTCCTGCAATCAAAGATGCACTCAAGTTACCTACTGCTGCAATTTTCTGGAAGGCCGCAATCATACCGATTACCGTACCCATGAACCCAAGCATAGGAGCAATAGCGATAAACAAAGACAACCAAGAAACGTTTTTCTCCAATTGTCCCATTTGTACGCCACCGTAAGCCACTACAGCTTTCTCAGCAGACTCAAGTCCTTCATCAACTCTATCCAAACCTTGGTAATAGATAGAAGCAACAGGTCCTTTTGTGTTTCTACAAACTTCTTTGGCTGCTTCAACACCACCAGAAGCCAAAGCGTCCTCAACTTGTTGCTTCAATTTGGTAGAGTTGGTAGTTGCCAAATTCAAATAAATAATTCTTTCGATGGCAACGGCCAATCCCAAGATCAAACAAAGCAATACAATTCCCATGAAGGCAGGACCCCCTTGGATAAATTGCTCTTTCAATACTTGGGTGAAGCTAGCGCTGGCTTCAGCTTCTTCTTGTAACATTGCTGCAGATGCAGTTGTTGTTCCCATCACAAACATTCCAGCAGCAGCCAGAGTAAAGGATATTTTTTTCATTTTACTTAAACTTAAATTTAGTTAGTTAATAATATAAAGATATAAAAATTTTACAATTGAAAAATTAAAATACCTAGCAGAGAGGAAGGGATTCGAACCCTCGATACACTTTTGGTGTATACACACTTTCCAGGCGTGCGCCTTCGACCACTCGGCCACCTCTCTATTGTTCCATTTAGGCCGACCAATAAACGAAAAATTTATTAGTTATAGAAATTTGATGCGTTAATTTTACACCATCTCACCACGAAGGGGCGTCTCAAAAATTGTCTTGAACAATTTGTCGGGAACCCCCGTCCCCAATAGGTACATCGCTTTTGTTATGGCTGCCTCGGTTGTAATATCCTTTCCGTTAACCAGTTGCATCTCCCTGAGTTTTTCACTCGTTTCATAATGCCCCATAAAAACACTTCCTCCCGAGCATTGGGTAACATTAATTATGTGCAATCCATTTTCTACGGCTTTTTTTATCGCATTTAAAAACCATTCGTCCATTGGAGCGTTTCCAGCCCCATAGGTTTCCAAGATAAGCGCCTTTAAATCGGGAATATTCAGCACCGATCGCAGCACATTTTGATTGATTCCCGGGAAAAGTTTCAAAATCGCGACCCCATCATCCATCTTTTTATGGACTTGAAGCGACTTGCTTTTGGTCACTTTTTTGATCAAATAGTTCTCGTGCACCTTCAAATGGACACCGGACTCCACCAATGGGGGATAGTTTAATGAATTGAAGGCCTCAAAGTGTTCCGCATTTATCTTGGTGGTTCTATTGGCACGATAGAGCTTATATTCAAAATACAGCCCAACCTCGCGCAACACGGGCTTTCCCTTTTTCCGAAGGGCCGCAATCTCTATGGAAGTAATCAGGTTTTCCTTGGCATCTGTTCGTAAATCTCCGATGGGCAATTGGGAACCCGTAAAAATTACCGGCTTCTCCAAATTTTCCAACATAAAGCTCAATGCCGATGCGGAATAACTCATGGTATCGCTGCCGTGCAGCACCACAAAACCATCATTGTCATCATAATGCTCTTCGATGATGTCCGCAATTTTGACCCAATACTCAGGATTCATATTGGAGGAATCGATGGGATTTTCGAAGGACACACCACTGAGATTACAATCCAATTGCTTCAGCTCCGGTATATTTTTTACCAGTTCATCAAAATTGAAGGCTTTGAGCGCTCCGGTTTTATAATCCTTTACCATACCTATGGTACCCCCGGTATAAATCAGTAATATGTTGCTTTTCTTTTTCATAAATCAAACTCCAAAGATGTTTTTTGAGTTTTCCGTGGTAATCTTGGCAATTTCCTCCTCGGGCATACCATATATGGAAGACAGTTTTTCCAACACCTTTATTATATAGGAGCTCTCGTTCCGTTTTCCGCGATATGGTGTCGGCGCCAAATACGGGGCATCGGTTTCCAGTACAATGTGCTTGATGTCGATTTCATTCAAAAATTGGTCTATTTTACCATTTTTGAACGTAGCCACTCCTCCAATGCCCAACTTCATGTTATAAGATATGGCCTGATTCGCCTGTTCCAAAGTCCCTGTAAAACAGTGAAAAATCCCGAAGAGCTCCTCGTCTTTTTCTTGTTCCAATACTTCGAAGACCTCATCAAAGGCATCTCGACAATGAATCACTATGGGTAATTGATGCTTTTTTGCCAACTGAATCTGATAGGCAAAAGCATCTTGTTGTTGCTTTAAAAAAGTTTTGTCCCAATACAGGTCCACCCCTATTTCCCCTACAGCGTAGAATTTTTTCTTGGCCAACCACTCTTCCACATGGGCCAACTCATCTTTATAGTTTTCCTTGACATGTGTTGGATGCAGACCCGTCATCAAAAATACATTATCGGGGTAATCGGACTCCAAATCCAACATAGATTGCGTGTAGGTCGAATCAATGGCAGGGATAAAAAAGCGCTCCACCCCAGCATCTAGGGCACGCTGCATCATTTCACTCCTATCCTCATCAAAGGCCTCACTATATAAATGCGTATGCGTATCGGTTATAATCATTGATTTGAATTGTTTTCTTTAACGGAAACCGAATCCATTCTGTTTTTAAAAACATCTATGGCTTTTTTGAATTTTATCGCCCCCTCCTTGGTTTGATCATAAATAAATCCATCCAATTCAGGATGATGCTCTGAAATCCAAGACACCAAACTTTCCCGTTTGGCAGTCCACAAAGAATCATTGAAATCCACATATTCCACAACATCGATTTGGTGGATGGCATCTCCCTCTATTTTAAAAACTTCGTTCGTAAAAAATGGTCCTTCATGCAGAAAGTTGATTCGCTCACATTCCTTGGAAACCAATAAATGTAACTCGTCTCCTTTTTCTTCTAGTTCCAAAATCTCATATTTGGGATGAAACACAGAATCCCATTCGAACAAGTGGCGATATTCCAACTTGGAAAAAGTTCGCTTATAACTCATTTCATTAAATCGGATGCTATCCTGAAAAAAACCAATCACCTTGGCGTAATCGGAATTGTTCAGCGCTTGATAATACTCGCGGACCAAAGTCTTTTTATCAATTTTTTTTGAAGAAGGACCGCAACCCCAAAGCATGCCTAAAAAAAGGACCGTAATAATTATATTCGTTAATCGGGAAGTTATCATACCACAAAAATAGACTTATCTTAGATGCCCCAAAAACTTTGTTTCTGATATTACATTCCTAAAGTCCCCTCAAGGGACATTCCATATTATGGCATCACTCAAAAAAATTCTTAAATCCAAAGACTACATTAAAATACCTTTGGTACTGACCGAAACCAATCATTTTGAACTTGCAGCCTCTATCAACGGAATAACGGGAAAGTTTATTCTGGATACGGGAGCCTCCAACACCTGCGTGGGGATGGATAAAATCGAATTTTTTGGAATGGCTTCGGAAGCTACGGACATTAAAGCCGCTGGGGCGGGTGCCACGGAAATGGAAACGTTGATCTCCATCAAAAACAAAATCCAAATCGGTGATTGGAAAAAGAAAAAGCAGAAAGTCGTACTTTTTGACCTCACCCACGTGAACCAAGCATTAACCTCGCACAATGCATTGCCCGTTGATGGGATTATTGGTGCCGATGTACTTAAAAAGGGAAAGGCCGTAATCGACTACAATAAAAAATGCCTCTACTTAAAAAAGTAAAGGCATTTGCAAGTTAGAGCGTAGTCGAGAACCTCTCGACACCCATTTTATTATAATTCCAACGCTTTTTTTACGTTGCCATCCATCAACAATTCTTCCGGACTTTCCAATGCTTCTTTTACAGCGACCAAAAACCCAACGGATTCCTTGCCGTCAATAATACGGTGGTCGTAAGAAAGTGCTACGTACATTACAGGCGCAATGGCAATGGCGCCATCCCTAACAATGGCACGTTCTACAATGTTGTGCATCCCCAAAATACCACTTTGCGGTGGATTGATAATTGGAGTGGACAGCATGGAACCGAATACACCCCCGTTGGTAATGGTGAAGGTACCTCCTGTCATTTCATCCACAGTGATCTCACCTTCCCTAGCACGGATGGCCAAACGTTTTACCTCTGATTCGATTCCTCTGAATGTAAGATTTTCTGCATTTCTGATTACGGGAACCATCAGACCTTTAGGCCCTGAAACCGCAATACTGATATCGCAGAATTCGTAGGTGATCATTTCCTTGCCATCGATCATGGAATTGACCGCCGGATACATTTCCAACGCCCGGATTACTGCTTTGGTAAAGAAGGACATAAATCCTAGACTTACGCCATGCTTATTTTTGAACTCTTCCTTGTATTGATTTCTCAACTCGAAAATAGCGGACATATCCACTTCGTTGAAGGTGGTCAACATCGCGGTCTCGTTCTTGGCAGAGACCAACCTTTCGGCCACTTTCCTTCTTAACATGGACAATTTAGAACGGCTTTCACCTCGGTTACCACCTGTTGGGGTCCCCATAGATGGAACAGCTTTTACAGCATCGTCCTTGGTGATGCGTCCATCTTTGCCACTACCGGATACAGAAGAAGAATCGATTCCTTTTTCGTCCAATATCTTCTTGGCTGCCGGAGATGGTGTACCCGAAGCATAGGTTTCCTTTTTAGGCTCCTCTTTCTTTGGCGCTTCTTTTTTAGGTTCCTCCTTTTTGGGCTCCTCTTTTTTATCGGATGCACCGGATGAACCTTCAGGTTTTTCCGCACTGGTATCGATGAGGCAAACTACCTCGCCAACGGCTACGGCATCTCCCACTTCGGCCTTAAGAGTAATAATTCCGCTCTCCTCTGCAGGAAGCTCCAATGTTGCCTTGTCCGAGTCTACTTCGGCTATGGCCTGGTCCTTCTCCACATAGTCTCCATCTTCTACCAACCATTCGGCGATTTCTACCTCTGTAATGGATTCCCCTGGTGAGGGAACTTTCATTTCTAAAACCATTCTATTATAGTTTATACTTGAATTATCTTATTTGCATGTTATCCTTACTCTTATCAAAAACGTAGTCCAGCACTTGGGCATGACGTCTTTTTGAGCGCACCGCACTACCTGCAGCAGGGGCTCCGTAGAACCTACGAGAAGCCACCCTGAACTGCTTGGCCTCGTCCAAATGCATCAACATGTGGCTCCATGCCCCCATGTTACGCGGTTCTTCTTGGGCCCAAACAATATCGTCGGCGTTTTTGTATTTTTTGATAATGCTTCGCATTTCTTCTGCAGGCAAAGGGAACAATTGTTCCACACGTACTAATGCTACATCATCTCTTTCCAACTCTTCACGCTTGTCCAAAAGATCGTAATAGAATTTACCGGTACAGAAAACCAATGTTTTTACTTTGGCCGCTTTTGCATCGGCATCATCTATAACCATTTGGAAACTACCGTTGGCCATTTCCTCTTTAGTGGACACCACTTTAGGGTGTCTCAACAAACTTTTTGGGGTAAATACCACCAAAGGCTTACGGAATTTGGCCTTAGTCTGTCTACGAAAGAGATGAAACAGGTTTGCCGGCGTAGTCACATCCGCAACGAACATATTGTCCTTGGCGCACAATTGTAGGTATCTTTCCATACGCGCTGATGAGTGCTCCGCCCCCTGACCTTCATAACCGTGCGGCAACAACAGCACCAATCCGTTCTGAAGCTTCCATTTGTCCTCTGCCGATGACAAATATTGATCTATAATGATCTGGGCACCGTTACTGAAATCACCGAACTGGGCTTCCCATATGGTCAATGTTTTCGGACTTGCCATGGCATAACCATAATCAAATCCCATAACGGCATATTCCGAAAGTAATGAGTTATAGATATGGAATTTCCCGTTTTGGTTATCTCCCATCTCGTTCAACAGCACCACTTCTTCTTCATGCATCTCTGTTTTGATGACCGCGTGCCTGTGCGAGAAAGTTCCTCGCTCCACATCTTGACCAGTCATCCTAACATCGTAGCCTTCCTCTATCAACGAACCATAGGCCAACAATTCGCCCATCGCCCAATCGAGTTTGTTATCCTCAAAATACATGGAATGGCGACCATCCACCAACTTGACCAATTTTCTCAAGAACTTTTTGTCCTCTGGCAATTTAGTAATGCTCTTGGCAATCTCATCCAATTTCTTGAGGTCGTAAGTGGTATCCATAGGTTTTAGCATCACCTCTTCGGTAACTTGCTCAAAACCTTCCCATTCATCTTGCATGAAAGGGGTTATTCTGGTCTTCTCGATTTTTCTGGAATCCAACAGATTCTCTTCGAGATCGTTCTTGTATTTTTCTTCCAGCTCTTTTACGTAGTTCTCATCGATTATCCCTTCGGCTATCAATTTGGCTGCATAAATATCCCTTGGGTTATCATGCTTGGAAATTGATTTGTACAAAAGTGGCTGGGTAAACTTGGGCTCATCGCCCTCGTTATGCCCATACTTTCTGTACCCCAATAAATCCAAGAAAATATCACGCTTGTAACGCATTCTATATTCCAAGGCAAAGGTAGTGGCATGCACCACGGCCTCAGCATCATCCGCATTTACGTGAAGTACCGGTGAAAGGGTCACTTTCCCAACATCTGTACAATAGGTCGATGACCTTGCATCCAAATAGTTGGTAGTAAACCCGATTTGGTTATTTATAACAATATGAATGGTTCCTCCTGTGGAATATCCATCCAAACGTGCCATCTGGATTGTTTCATAAACAATTCCCTGAGCTGCAAAGGCAGCATCACCATGAATCAAAATTGGTAATACTTCCGAGACATTATCGCTATGGTCGCGATCTTGTTTGGCTCTTGAAATCCCCTCCACGATAGAATTTACGGTTTCCAAGTGCGATGGGTTCGGGGCAATGTTCATATTGACCATTTTCCCTGAATCGGTTTCACGCTTTGAGGTCCATCCCAAGTGATATTTTACGTCACCATCAAAAATGGTCTCTTCGTAATCCTTGCCGTCAAACTCACTGAAGATATCCTTTGGCGACTTCCCAAATATATTGGTAAGCACGTTCAATCGTCCACGGTGGGCCATACCCACTACAAATTGCTTAACCCCTTTGTCTGCAGCTTTTTCTATAATCACATCCAAAGCGGGAATCAAAGATTCTCCTCCTTCGAGCGAAAAACGTTTTTGCCCTACATATTTGGTATGCAAAAAGCTTTCAAAAGATACAGCTTCGTTCAACTTTCGGAGAATGTTCTTCTTCTCCTCAGGGCTATAATCGGGATGGTTGTCGTTCTTATTGAGCCAATCCTGAATCCACTGGATACGTTCCGGGGTTCGGATGTACATGTACTCGACCCCAATGGCATCACAATAAATGCTTTCCAAGTGACGAACGATTTCCTTTAAAGACGCCGGGCCTATACCCAATATTTTTCCTGCATCAAAAGTGGTATCCAAGTCTTCTTTGCTCAGACCAAAGTTCTCTATGTCCAAGGTAGGGACATACTTTCTTCTTTCCCTTACCGGATTGGTTTTGGTAAACAGGTGTCCACGGGAACGGTAACCATCAATCAAGCGGATTACCTGAAACTCTTTCTGCAAGGCTTCGGGCATCTCTACTTTCCTACCATTGGAAAGCACGACCATGCCGCCATCACCCTTATCAGATTCGATTCCCAAATCTTCGAGGGAACCTTCCAAACCAAAATCAAATCCTTGAAAAAAAGCCCTCCAACTGGGCTCAATAGTATCGGGATTCGTTAGATATTTTTCGTATTGCTCCGCAAAAAATGAAGTGTGCGCAGCATTTAAAAATGAATATTTGTCCATTCTTTCTGTTTCTCCAAAACTTTATGGAAAATTTTGTCAAAAATACGGGTTTTAGCATTTATATACTTGTATTCCCGTGAATTTCTTACTCAAATTTACAACTATATCACAGAATAAACAGTAAAGCAATAAAAATGAAATTTTTAACTGAAATTAACAGTGGAAACTAAAAATAATTTAACTTGACCGACCAGCTAAACCAACCTAATATGTCCAAACTTAAAAACAGATACCTTTCCCTCGATGTTTTCAGAGGACTGGACGTTGCCTTAATGATCATAGTCAACTCCCCAGGAAATGGTTCTACCACTTTTTCTCCTTTATTACATGCCGAATGGAACGGTTTTACATTGACCGACCTTGTTTTTCCAACTTTTTTGTTCGTGGTAGGAAATGCTATGAGCTTTAGCATGAAAAAGTATGAAAATATGGGTACACCTGCGTTTTTCAAAAAAGTTTTGAAACGGACGGCGATTATTTTTCTACTGGGCTTTTTAATGTATTGGTATCCTTTTTTTGATGATGGTCAACTAAAACCATTTTCGGAGACGCGTGTCTTTGGGGTTTTGCAACGCATTGCGCTATGTTATATGTTCGCCTCCATCATCCTATATTTTGTAAAGACCAAAACGGCCATTTGGCTGAGCTTGGCATTTTTGGTTGGCTACCATCTCATCCTAATTGGTTTTGGAGACCTTACATTGACAGGAAATGCGGTTCTTAAATTGGATGAATGGTTAATTGGACCAAACCACATGTACCACGGCGAAGGCATTGCTTTTGATCCCGAAGGATTGCTGAGCACACTCCCAGCTATTGTAAATGTGATCATTGGTTATTTGGCGGGTAGATTTATCCAGAACAACGGACAGAATTATGAAACAGTAGCCAAATTGATGATGTTTGGGTTTGCCCTGATCTTTGCTGGTTTGGTGTGGGACCTAGTTTTACCCATCAACAAAAAACTCTGGACAAGCTCTTTTGTATTGCTTACTTGTGGAATCGATTTGATGGCTATTGCTATTCTTATCTACGTTTTGGACATGAAAAAAGCCAAAAGTTGGAGCTACTTTTTTGAAGTTTTCGGCAAGAACACCTTATTTATTTATTTACTATCGGAAATATTTATCATCACACTTTTTGCCATAGACATGAATGGGGAATCTCTCTACAGATGGATTGCCGACAACATATTTATCTCTTGGTCCGGTGGCTATATGGGTTCGCTCTTATTTGCCCTTTGGGTAATGCTCACTTGCTGGGCAGTTGGCTATTTTATGGACAAGAGGGGAATTTATGTGAAGGTGTGACCAAAAGTTCAGTGGCTATATTTGGCCTTGTACCACACTTTTTGCCATTCCCTTTTTAATAATAAAAAGGATACCTCCGCCGAAATGTCAACAACATCGGATGGAGCTATCTTTTTAATTTCTTTTTCCGAGATATCCACTACATATAATAGGTTGAGATATTCCGGGAACTTTTCCACTATTAAAAAGTAGATTTTTTCGTGAATGATACTTTTCAGTTCCTCGGGAGCTATATCCAAAGGAAGGTTAATAGGCACATTGGCCAATTCAAAATCCTTTTTGAGCTGCAGCAAAAGTTTTTGGTAGAGCTGCTCTTGCTGGACACTTTCCAGCAACTCCAAACTGTTATTGTAGTTGGGAAGCATACTCTATGTACGTACAAATCAAGATTTGGGATTACAACAACCTAACTTCTTACTATTTTTTCCCACTCCCAAGCGGACTTCATGGCATCATCCAGACTGGATTTTGCTTTCCACCCAAGTACTTCATTGGCTCTTTTGGTATCGGCATAAGCTTGGATTATATCTCCTGACCTTCTATCCACAATTTTGTAATTGAGTTTTTCCCCGGAAACACGTTCAAAGCTTTGTATCACCTCCAATACAGAACTTCCTGTTCCTGTGCCCAAATTGAAGACCTCGTAATTAGTTTCATTTTTATCCTTCAAAAGACGTTGCAATGCCGCTACGTGGGCTTTGGCCAAATCAACCACATGGATGTAATCCCTTATACAGGTGCCATCTTCAGTTGGGTAATCATCGCCAAAAACAGAAAGCTGCTCGCGAAGTCCAATACCTGTTTGGGTAATAAAAGGGACCAAGTTTTGAGGAACACCAATGGGCAATTCTCCAATTTTTCCTGATGGGTGCGCTCCGATCGGATTGAAATATCGCAATGCAATGGCTTTAAGGTCTGGATTCACCTTGCAGGTATCCCTAATAATTTCCTCTCCCACTTGCTTGGTATTACCGTATGGGGATTCAGCAGGTTTAACCGGGGCCGACTCAGTTATCGGCATTTCGTCAGCTTGACCATAAACTGTACAGGAACTACTAAAGATGAAACTCGCACCGCCCTTTTTCTTCAACTCCTGAAGAATATAGACCAGTACACCAAGGTTGTTCTCGTAGTACAGAAGTGGTTCTTCCACGCTTTCTCCCACAGCCTTTGATGCCGCAAAGTGAATTACTCCGACAACATCACTGTGTTTTTGGAAGAAATCTTGAACCTTGGGCTTATCACGAAGGTCAAATTCTTCAAAAAGAGGTTTCTTTTCTGTAATGGCCTCAATACCATCCAACACCTTGATGGATGAATTGGAAAGGTTATCTACAATGACCACTTCAAAACCTTCATTCTGTAGTTCAACAACGGTGTGGGAACCAATAAAGCCCAAACCACCTGTTACGAGTATTTTCATTTTTATTTGTTTACGAAGTCGATTACCAAACTGGTTATATATTCAATTTGTTCATCATCCAGCTCGGTATGCATCGGAAGAGAAATCACTTCGTTAACCAATTGATTGGTCACAGGAAAGTCCTCTTCGTTGTATCGGTCGTCCACATAAGCCTTCTGTTTGTGCAAAGGAACCGGATAATATACACCACAAGGAACGTCGTTATCATTTAAATGTTGCACGAGCGCATCTCTTTTGCCATTGGTAATCCGTAATGTATATTGGTGAAATACGTGGCAATCACATACACTTTTCTCGCTATCGCAGCCACAAGATATTTTTGGAACCACAATATGTTCCTGTCCTTTTAAAGCCTGGGAATATTTCGATGCAGCTTCCCAACGCTTTTGGTTATAATAGTCCAGTTTAGGCAACTTTGCCCTTAAAACTGCCGCCTGAATAGAATCCAAACGCGAGTTGACGCCCACAACATCGTGATAATATCTTTTGTACATTCCATGGTTTACGATACCACGGATTATATGTGCCAAATCATCATCGTTGGTAAAAATAGCGCCGCCATCACCATAACAACCCAAATTCTTGGATGGGAAAAACGATGTAGCCCCAACATGACCAATGGTTCCTGCCTTTAGTTTGGAACCATCTTTTGAATAATAGGACCCACCAATGGCTTGGGCATTATCCTCTACAACATACAAATCGTGTTTTTTGGCCAACTCCATGATCTCGTCCATATTGGAACATTGACCAAATAGATGAACGGGGACTATTGCCTTTGTTTTTGGAGTAATCGCCTTTTCAATGTCTTTCACATCTATATTAAAGGTATCGGGCTCTACATCTACCAAAACAGGCGTTAACTGCAAAAGACCGATTACTTCCACGGTTGCCGCAAAGGTAAAATCAGCGGTAATCACCTCATCGCCCGGTTGCAACCCAAGACCCATCATACATATTTGGAGCGCATCCGTCCCATTGGCACATGGAATCACATGTTTAACGCCCAAATACTCCTGTAGCTCATTTTGAAAAGCTTGTACATGGGGGCCGTTTATAAATGCAGAAGAATCCAAGATTTCCGCAATAGCTTCGTTGACCTCGGTCTTTATACCTTCATATTGACCTTTTAGGTCAACCATTTGAATTTTTTTCATCCGAATAAATTAATACGTCAAAATTAAGAAATTAAGATGCCATAATAGTCTCTGACCGAAAGAATGTATTTTAGCGAAAAAGATATTCTTGCGTTTTCTGTACAACATACTTATCAATATTGCTTGGCTAGTTCTTAAGGTGATTGCTCTTTTCAATGCCAAGATCAAATTATTCGTTCAAGGAAGGAAGAGAACTTTTCCATTATTGGAAGAAAAACTGAACCCAGGGGACAAAACCATTTGGATGCACGTGGCCTCTTTGGGCGAGTTTGAACAAGGACTTCCTATTCTGGAACGGTTACGCTCCAAATATCCTGAACACAAATTGGTTCTCAGCTTTTTTTCACCCTCGGGCTACGAAGTCAAAAAGAATACTTCGGTGGCAGATGTCGTGGTGTACCTACCTATGGACAGCCATCATAAAGTGAAGCGATTTTTAAATATAGTAAATCCCCAATTGGCCATTTTTGTCAAGTACGAGGTCTGGCCCAATTATTTATATCAACTCAAAAAAAGAAATATTCCTACCATTTTGGTATCGGCCATTTTCTCAGATAGACAGATATATTTTAAATCCTTTGGAGGATTTATGAGAAAGAGCCTAGGAAAGTTTGACCATTATTTTGTGCAGAATGAGAAATCGAAAAAGCTGTTGGAATCCATCAGGATAAAGAATTCCTGTATTGGCGGCGATACTCGGTTGGACCGAGTTTCGGAAATCCTGAAACGGAACAACCAATTGGACTTTATGGACCGTTTTAAGAACAATCAGCTGTGTTTGGTGGCCGGCAGTACATGGCCCGAAGATGAAAAAATCTTGATCAATTACATCAACTCCACTCCCGAAAAAATAAAGTTTGTCATCGCCCCTCATGAAATCAAGCCAGCCCATGTTGACAAAATAACCGCTGCACTTAAAAAATCCGTGCTTCGCTATTCCGAATTGGGAGACCAAAACCTGAAAGAGGTCGATGTTCTAGTAATTGATACGATTGGTTTACTGACCAAAATTTACAGTTATGCCAATATGGCCTATGTCGGTGGAGGCTTTGCCACGGGGCTTCACAATACTATGGAACCAGCGGTCTTCGGCATCCCAATTATCATAGGACCACAGTTTGAAGACTTCAAGGAAGCGGAGGACTTGGTCAAGGAGGGAGGAATTGTACCAATTTCAAGTCAGGATAGTTTTGATAATTTGATGAGCGACCTGTTGAGCAATCCTGTTTCCATCAAAAAAATCGGTGATATCAACTCTGGTTACATCAACGCCAATAAAGGTGCTTCGGAATTGATCATGAAATACATTTCCAAGATTTTATAAATTTTGGTTAGCTTTAGCAAAATTCATCCTCCATGGACAAACGTATTTTTAGAATTTCATTGACAGCGGCCCTAGCGGGCTTTTTGTTTGGGTTCGACACCGTAGTAATCTCCGGGGCCAACCAGCCCATAAAAGAAATTTGGGGCACCAACTGGTTTTTGGGCGATTCCATTTTTACGTTCCACGGTATCTTTATCATGTCCATGGCATTGTGGGGAACCGTTTTGGGTTCGCTTTTTGGCGGAATTCCCACGGATCGTTTGGGAAGAAAGAAAACCTTGTTCTGGATAGGCATTCTGTATTTCGCATCGGCACTTGGCTCGGCCTTTGCCCCGGAAGCTTACAGTTTTTCGTTTTTTAGGTTTATCGGTGGTGTCGGGGTAGGGGCCTCATCTGTGGCCGCTCCCGTTTACATTTCCGAGATTTCTACGGCCCAGACCCGTGGAAGGCTCACGGCCATGTACCAGTTCAATATTGTTTTTGGGATTCTATTGGCTTTTATCTCCAACTATCTCATCGGAATCATTTTTGATGAAAGCATAGCTTGGCGCTGGATGTTGGGCATTGAGGGCCTTCCCGCTCTGATCTATACCATCATGGTGTTCAATATTCCCAACAGCCCAAGATGGCTTTTAATGAAGGATAAGGCCGATGCCGTGGTCATCGAGTCCATTACGCTCTTGGGAATTGCAAAGGACAAGGCATCACTTCATCTGGAACAAATCAAAATTGCCATAGTGGAAACCAAGCAAAAGACAAGTGAAGGCTTGTTTTCCGGGAAGTACAATAAACCTTTGTTATTGGCTTTTTTAATCGCCTTTTTCAATCAACTATCTGGGATAAATTTTGTGCTGTACTACGCACCGGAAATTTTGGAGCGGGCAGGTCTCGCTTCAGGTGAATCGCTCTTTAGCTCCATATCCATTGGGGTAATTAATTTGATTTTCACCTTTGTGGGCATATCCCTTATCGATAAACTGGGTAGAAAACAGCTCATGTACATGGGGTCCATCGGATACATTGTGAGTTTGGCCATGGTGGGATGGTGTTTCTATTCAGGGGCCAACTCGATATTATTGCTGACTTTCATCTTGATTTTTATTGCCTCACATGCGGTTGGACAGGGCGCGGTCATTTGGGTGTTTATTTCTGAGATATTCCCGAACAAGGTTCGCTCCTACGGGCAATCATGGGGTACTGGGACACATTGGGTCTTTGCTGCATTGATTACCTTGCTCACCCCTACCTTTTTGGATGCGGAGATAGGCATCTTCAAGGAGAATCCATGGCCTATTTTTATCTTTTTTGCAGTTATGATGGTGCTTCAATTACTTTGGGTGATTTTTATGATGCCGGAAACCAAAGGAATTACCTTGGAGGAACTTGGAAAACTGCTCAGTAAAAAAAGAGGTGATACCGAATAACGTTTCCAACAACACATACCTATAAATTATCCGTTAATCGAATAGTGGGCACAACACTTAAGGAAATATGCAAATATTTTCTTAAATTGTTAGAAATTACACTATTATGGCAGATGAAATTAGCATAGGAAACAAACTCATGGTCGGATTTTTACGGATCATGGTTTTTATATTGATTGTTATCCTAGTAGCAATCCCAGTGTTGATTGCATTGGATTTTCTAGGTGTTTTGGAGGCTATCGGCCTTTCTAATTAAAGATTACATCTTGCTCACCCATTGATCTTGTAATCAATTTAATATAAGAATCAATAGTCTTGTTAACATTTTCGGGCTCGGTAACATCCACATCGCCCCTCCAGATAAGCTCTATTTCCTCACCTACACATATACAGTAGAGAGATGTTTCTGCATGGTACACATTAAAGCTGTCATAATATTCGGAATTGTAGTAGATATCCTGATGCTCTAAATAATCGTTACTGAACCTGAGCATCATTTTATCAATATTGTTGATGCGTTCCCGAAAAGTCCTTCTATTTTCTGCACCCACCACCTTGGTAAACAGAATGGCATCAAAGCCCTTGTCCAGTAGTTGTTCTTCTACCTCTTTCAATTCTTGCTCCGACCTTTCAGCTGAAGTAAATTCCACATCGAACAGGTCAATGCTGCGCATGGCCTCTACCCCTTGCTCTTTCAAGGCATGGACAAATCTATCCTCAAATTCCATTCTGGCCGCATCATCTTTTACCATACCCACGACCAGGACTTGATAGGCATCAAAAACCACATTGTCAGGGTTCTTCCAAGTACTCACCAACTTGGTTGAAGAACAGCTTGCAAGTACAAGTAGTAGTAGACCTATGCCTATTAATTTGAGTTTCATCACTATTGTTTTAAAGAGTCATGCGCAGCAAATGCCTAATTTATTAATGCGAGGCAAAAGTTGCCTGCCGCTTTTCAAGTTGTCTTCTTAAATCCTCAACAGTTTTGGACATGGATTTCTCAAAATCGTCGGTATTGGACTTTGCAAAAATTCTTGGTCCGGGAGCGCTCAATTCAATTTCACAGATCTTGCCTTCTCCCGTTTTATCGTTCTCTGTTTTGAATAACACATTGGCCTTGATCAACCAGTTATATTTTGTTTCCAAACCTTCCAGTTTTTTCATTAATAATTGGGTCAATGATTCACTGGTCATCATCTTTTGATATTGAACATGTACTTCCATGATTATTGTTTTGATTATATTCAAATCTAAGCCTAGTAAAGATACTATTTAATGACAATTGTCAGCTTAAATCCTAATTTTAACCCAAGAAAAAAGGCTGCCCTGTACTCTGTAATACGGAGAACCAAAATTCGCCCTCCAAATCAATTTTCTTACGCTTTTTGGTTACTTCACTAATGGGAATATACACATACCTGTTGTTCACACGACTGGCCACAAATTTGGTTTTTCCAGCCATGGCCCCGTGCACCGCATGATAGGCCAATCCACTACAGTATACGCTATCGCTGGAGTTGGCAGGTGCACAACGTACTATGTAACTGGGGTCGATATATTTGATGGTCACAGGGCTCTTTCCTTTGAAGTATTCCGATATTTTTTCCTTTAGGAAAACCCCGATATCTTCATGCTGAACATTTCCTGATGCATCGGTCACAATTTGTCTATCCTTGAAAAGTTGCTGCCCTGCTCCCTCGGCCACTACAATTACCGCATGCTTTTTCTGAAGCAGCCTTTGTTCCAGAGCGGCAAAAAATCCATTTTCCCCCTCCAATGAAAAATCCATTTCCGGAACCAACACAAAGTTGACCACGGGCATGGCCAAAGCGGCCGATGCTGCTATAAAACCACTATCCCTCCCCATTAATTTAATGATAGAAATACCATTGTAGGCTCCGGTAGCTTCGTTATGGGCATCCCTAAGAATGGGACTGGCCACATCAAAAGCAGTTTGGAAACCGAAGGATTCATCGATTAGGTCAATATCGTTATCAATGGTCTTTGGAATCCCTACAACGCTGATTTTTGCATCTCTTTTGGTGATTTCGTTCCCTATGGCATTCACACCTTTTAAAGTTCCATCCCCTCCGATGGCAAAGAGCATGTCTATTTTGTTATTTTCAAGGGTATCTACCATTACCGATACATCTTGACCGCCACGGGACGAACCTAAAAATGTACCACCAAATTGATGAATATCCTTGACCTTATCGGGCGTCAACTCTATCAACTCATGTTCTTTTTCAGGGTTGAGCCCTTCATAGCCGTAAGGAATACCAACAATTTTTTTTACTCCGTAGAAGTAATGCAAGGCCATCACTAAACCCCGGATTACATTGTTGATGCCGGGACAGAGCCCTCCGCATGTTACGATTGCTGCGGTAGTGTTTTTTGCATCAAAAAATATGTTCTGCCTTGGCCCTGCTTTTTCCATGCAAATGGGTGACTCTCCATCATTCAAGCATTGATTATAGTAGTCCATGGAAATGTCGAAGACCAGTCTATCGGACTCGCTTACAAAATTGAAAATACGGTCTCCCTTTACGGTACTAAGCTGAAGGGGCGACCTATATTTAGGCGCCCCTAAGTTTTCTATATTAAAGATGCTCTTATAACTCACTGTATTGCTTCTTAAAAATGTTCTGTCAAGCTGTGGTACGAATCGATGAGCGGTCCACCATTCATGGTCCCACCTGAGGCTTGCATGGCAAATTTATCAAAATTGATATGGAAAGAGTGCGCCAATTGAATGGCTTTGCTCACATACGCTCCTTTTTGTAACCACGTTTTCATTATGGCCAGATATTTTCCAATCCACACTTACTTTGGTTTTTTGGCTGTACTCATGCCTATGTTTAAATAAATCGAAGCTCCGCATCTACTGAACCGATAACAATGGTGCCATAAGGATGATGAATCGCCTCTCTTTTACTTAATCGCTGAATTCATAAACCTCGCTCATATTACCATGAAGAAGGTTATCACAGCATTGATTGTGGTATGACCTAAAAACAAGAAAATTTGTGAAAAAATGGGCGCATGCTATCAATATATGATTTAGTCCAAAGCCAAAACCGGTATCTCGGAGTGCAAGGTCAACAGTTTAGTTAGCCTGCCCTCCGATGGAGTACTTTTTTCGGTATGGTTTCTTGGCAATATAGTTAACAGGTCAATGCTTTTCTCTACGATATAATCCAAAATGCCTTGCTCTATGTCTTCATTTTTAGTGAATGTATGATCCGCATAAAAATGCTCCAAGTAGTATTCCAATAAATTCTCGTTGGATTCCTTTACAGCCTCTTCATCGTATATCGAATCTTTATAAATGGTAAGCACGTGGATCCTGGCGTCAAAAATTCTAGCTACATCCAAGAGTGTGCTCAAAACTTCTTTATCATCAATGCGTTCCCCGCCCATTACCAAAGCAATGTTCTTAGGGTCCTTGATTTCGGTTCCATAGGGGATGGAAATCACAGGACAGTTGGCTTCCAACACTAATTTTGAGGTATTGGTTATGGCTTCATCAGTGATTTTATCGCCCATGGTACCCATCATAATCAAATCGGCGTTATTCTCTTCTTGTGCCAACAGGATAGTTCCAATCACTTCTCCTGTATCTGTAATGAACTCAGGGGCAACTTTTAATCGTACCCCGAAAGAGTCCAACACTTTGAAAAAATCCTTTCCCAGTTTTTCATTGTCAGATGCGCTTATGGGCATCGCACCCACATACAGACCAAGGATACCAATGGGTTTTTCGGTGCCTACAAAATTGACCACATATTCCAAAGCGTTGACTGATGCTTCGGAAAAATCAAAAGGAATTAATATTTTATTCAAACTGCTCATACCTATTATATTTATTGATTTCAATTCTCATTTCAAAAGTAGAATCGACCTGTGACCTAAAACATGACAGATATCAGTAACTTCTATTTTTATCCCTGATTTTCCCAAAAAAAAGAGTCACTATAAAATTCTAACGAGCTATTTTATTGCTACCATATTGGTTATATTTAGGGACCAAACCACAACGTAATATTAAAATGGATTTAGTAATAGGAATTGATATAGGGGGAACCAAAACCAAGATAGGTTTGGTAAATGAACATGGCGAGTGCTACGAAAAAACATTTTTTAGGACCAAAGAATATCCCAACTTGGATAATTACTTGGATAAGATAAAATCTACCGTTGATGAGCTTTTAGATAATTTCGGAAAAGATGCCAACATAATCGGCTGCGGTATTGGGGCACCAAATGCATCAAGCAAAAATGGCACCATTGAAAGTGCCAGTAATCTGGCATGGAAAGGAAGCGTTCCCTTGGTAAAACTACTCAAACAGCGATTGGATATGCCCATCCGTATAATGAACGATGCCAGTGCGGCCGCTTTAGGGGAAATGCTGTTTGGAGGCGCCAAGAATATGACAGATTTTATAGTAATTACTCTGGGCACCGGTTTTGGAGCAGGAATTGTTGCCAACGGTCAACTTATTGACGGTTTTGATGGTTTCGCTGGAGAATTGGGTCATGTAGACATGACCATAGGCGATGGTAGACTTACCGGACTCGGTGTAAAAGGCGGACTGGAAGCCTATGTTTCAGCCACTGGGTTAAAGCGCACTGTAATGTATATGCAGAGCAAATATCTAGTGGATAGCAGGTTCAGGGATATTGCCTATAACGACCTTCACGGCGAGGACATTACCCAAGCCGCCGAAGAAGGTGACGAAATTGCCCTCAAGGCATTCGACTACACTGCCCGAATTATGGCACAGGCCTTGGCCAACTTTACGGCCTTCACCCAACCCGAAGCATTCATTTTAATGGGTGGCCTTACCAATAGTGGCAAATGGATCATGACACCTTTGGAAAAATACTTTAACGGTTTCTTGTTGGACGTTTATAAAGGGAAGGTAAAACTCCTCCATTCTGCCATGGAAGGAAAAACCGCCGCCATTTGTGGAGCTGCCGCCCTAATTTGGGAAAACGAAAAGAAAAAACAGGTTTAAATATTATTTATATAAGAGATACATTTGGGACTGCTGCCATATTTTAGTGGAAGCCATTGTATTCCAATAATCAAGAACCGCGGAATATAGAGTTTACAGAGTATTGTTCAGTACCGAAGCATGACGTTTATCATATTTTCTGATTTGGAAGAAAACTACCTTTAACTTAGTTAAATAGTAGAAGTCATGAAACCAAAAAAGAACCCAAACGTAGAAATCGGACGCAACAGCAGTCTATATTTTATGATAGGACTTACTTCGGTATTGTTCATGACATGGCAATCTTTTGAAGTAAAGTTCTATGAAGAGGAATCCAAAGTTTCTGAAGTTGTACAACTAACCGACGAGCTTAAGGAAGATGTACCTATTACCGAAATGATACGTACCGCTCCGCCGCCACCGCCACCTTCTGCTCCGGCTGTGATTGAAATCGTAGAGGACGTGGAAGATGTAAAAGAGACCATAATAGAAAGTACCGAGAGTAGCCAGGAAACTTTTATTGAAGATGCTGTAGTCCGAATCGAGGATGTTGATGTAGAAGAAGTGGAAGAAGATGTTGTGGTTCCTTTTGCAATCATTGAATATGTGCCTGTTTTTCCCGGATGTGAAGGTTTACAAACCCAAGCAGAACGAAAGGCTTGTTTTAACGAAAAGGTACAGGAACACATCAGGGCTAATTTCAATTATCCGCCATCTGCCCTGGAAATGGGAATCACAGGTAGAGTTTACGTACAGTTCGTGATTGATACCAACGGAAGGGTCGTAGGTATAGAAAAAAGAGGGCCGGACAAATTATTGGAACAAGAGGCCGGACGAATTATCGCCGCATTGCCCAAAGTGAAACCAGGTGAGCAAAGAGGTAAGCCCGTAAGTGTTAAATACAGCATACCCATTAACTTTATAATGCAAAATTAAATCACCAAACATAACCCAGAAAAGGGTCCAGATTAACTTGTCTGGGCCTTTTTTATGACGGATGTTCTACAATCATTTATGCAGTAGTGATACCTGGGATGGCAATACTGACAATTATCATGTTTTTTGCAAACCATCAAAAGTACTTTTGACCTATAATGTAAAGGTATGCAGCTTATGTGCGAATTAGTTCAAAAATATAATGTTCCCGGCCCTCGATATACGAGTTATCCCACTGTGCCATATTGGGACATGGAGAGTTTTTCAGGAAAAAAATGGAGGTCAAGCGTGATTCAAGCTTTCGAGGAAAATCCCGATGAGGGAATCAGCATTTATATACACCTACCCTTTTGCGAAAGCATGTGCACCTTTTGTGGTTGCCACAAGCGCATCACTAAAAGGCACGACGTGGAAAGTCCATATATATCAGCAGTTTTAAAGGAATGGGAATTGTACGTGGAACTGATGGGGTTTAGGCCTGTAATCAAAGAGCTTCACCTTGGCGGAGGGACCCCGACCTTTTTTTCGCCTGAGAACCTAAAAATGTTGATTAACGGTATTACACGCCTCAGTAAAAAGACAGATAGTATTCAATTCAGTTTTGAGGGACACCCCAACAACACAACAAAGGAACACTTACTGGCACTTTACGACGTTGGGTTTAGAAGAGTATGTTTTGGGGTACAGGATTACAATCTAACGGTACAAAGAGCCATCAACAGGATTCAGCCGTTTGAATACGTAAAAAATGTTACCGAGTGGGCCCGTGAAATAGGATTCACCTCGGTCGGACACGACATCATTTATGGTCTTCCTTTTCAAGATTGTAGTGATGTGGAACAGACCATTATGAAGACCAATGCCATAAAACCGGACAGAATAGCATTTTACAGCTATGCCCACGTGCCATGGCTCAAGGGCAATGGTCAGCGCGGGTACAAAGAAGAGGACCTCCCATCATCCATTGAGAAAAAAGCACAATATGAAATGGGCAAAAGAATGCTAGCAGAATTTGGCTATAAGGATGTTGGTATGGACCACTTTGCATTACCTGCCGACAGCTTATACCAAGCTTTGGAGAAAGGAACGCTCCACCGGAACTTTATGGGCTATACCCCGTCCAAGACCACCCTAATGATTGGTCTCGGAGCATCTAGCATAAGCGATAGTTGGTACGGGTTTGCCCAAAATGTGAAGAATGTGGAAGAATATCAGAATTTGGTTTCACATGGGGTTATTCCTATTTTTAGAGGACACATTTTAAATGAGGAAGACCAAATTTTAAGAAGACATATCCTCAATATAATGTGTCGATTTGAGACAAATTGGAAACCTGAAGAAAGAGAAGTCGTTGATTTTGAAAACATCCTGGCCAGCCTATCCGAACTGGAGGCAGATGACCTTGTTGAAATAGAGGACAAAACCATAAAGGTGACAGCCAAAGGCAGGCCTTTTGTAAGAAACGTCAGTATGGCCTTTGACCTAAAGATGCACCGTAAAAAACCGAATACCCGAATATTTTCCATGACCGTTTAACCTAAAAAAGCAAAAAAATGAAAAGTATAATCGTACCCGTTGATTTTTCAAATCAATCAGAAAAGGCACTAAAAGTGGCCGCCTCGTTGGCCAAGGAACAAAATGCCGAACTATTTGTTCTCCACATGTTGGAGCTTTCTCCAGCCATTATGGGAGAATCTGGATATATTTCCCAAGAACAGGTGGTACACCTTATTAAACTTGGCGAGAAACGTTTTTCCGATTTTTTGGACAAGCCTTATCTAAAGGATATCACGGTTACCCCTGTGATCAAACACTACAAAGTATTCAGCGAAGTAGCAGAGGTAGCCGAAAAGCATAAGGCAGACCTGATTGTTATGGGCTCCAACGGAGCAGATGGCTTGCAAGAAATCTTTATTGGCTCCAACACCGAAAGGGTGGTGAGAACCTCTGATGTTCCCGTATTGGTCATCAAAGGGAACGAAGCGGACAATTTTAATCCAAAAAACTTTGTCTTCGCGAGCGATTTCGAACATGAAAGTGTACCCGCTCTGAAAAAAGCAATAGAAATGGCCAAGCTTTTGGAATCAAAATTACATTTGGTATACATCAATACCCCAGGAGACGATTTCATGAGCACCAATGATGCTTATTCCAAAATTTCCAAGTTCCTGAACAAAGCCAATGTAGGAATGGAAGTAGAAATCTTTAACGACTACACCGTTGAAAAAGGTGTGATAAACTACAGCAAAAAAATCGGCGCCGACCTTATTGGCATCCCAACCCATGGAAGAAGAGGATTATCCCATTTCTTTATGGGAAGTATCGGGGAGGATATCGCCAACCATTCTGAGGCACCGGTAATCACCTTTAAAATTTGATGGATTACATTTTAATTGGTTTCATGTAATTCAATAAAAGAGGGGGCAATCCTAGGATTGCCCCCTCTTTTGGTTAGGTTTAATTGCTTATTAACCATGAAATCTTTCATAGGCTGCCTTTTCCAATGCCTCTCTATGGTCTGGGTGTGCAATGGAAATCAATGCTTCGGCACGTTGGTGCAGATTCTTTCCGAATAAATTTACCACTCCATACTCGGTGGCCACATAATGCATGTGCGCACGTGTGGTGGTCACCCCTGCACCTTGTTTTAAAAACGGAGTTATTTTGGAAACCCCTTTTTTGGTGGTGGAGGACATGGCTATAATGGGCTTACCCCCTTTTGACAGGGATGCACCTCTCATAAAATCCATCTGGCCACCTACACCGGAAAACTGATAACCTCCAATGGTATCTGCACAGACCTGCCCTGTAAGATCAATCTCAATGGCACTATTGATCGCTGTCGCTTTTGGGTTTCTTCGGATTCTCGCCGTATCGTTGGTATAACCGGAATCCCTAAAGTCGCATATCGGGTTATCGTCTATAAAGTCGTACAGTTTTTGGGAGCCTACGGCAAAGCAGCTCACTATTTTACCTCTTTTCACCGCCTTTTCCTTCCCATTGATGACACCACTTTGCAATAGTGGAAGAACTCCATCCGAGAACATTTCTGTATGAATTCCCAAGTTTTTATGATTGCCCAAGTTGGAAAGCACGGCATTCGGGATGTTTCCTATTCCCATTTGTAGTGTAGCGCCATCTTCTATAAGGGAGGCCACATGACGGCCAATCTCGTGTTCCACTTCCGATGGCTGTGTCGGGTCATGCTGATGGATGGGACGGTCAACCTCTATCGCGAACTCTATTTCGTCGATATGGACAATTCCCGTACCATGGGTGCGTGGCACTTTAGGGTTTATCTGCGCTACAATCTTTTTTGCTGTTCTTACCGCTGGCAATGCTACATCCACAGAGACTCCCAAAGAGCAATACCCATGTTTATCTGGTGGTGACACCTGCACGAAGGCCACATCCAAAGGCAAATATTCGTCAGCAAACAACCAAGGAATCTCACTTAAAAAAACAGGGATATAGTCTCCCATATAAGTGTTTACAAATGGCCTTACATTGCCGCCTACAAAACAGGCATTTAGGGTAAACGCTTCGCAATAAGGTGCCCTGGTATATTTTGCATCGCCTTCAGTGTGGATGGAAATTATCTCAACTTCCTTTAACTCCTTGTGACGTTCGCAGAGTGCATCTATCAATTCATTTGGGGTCATTGCCGCGCCCTGGAAAAAGACCCGGTCGCCTGATTTTACAATTCCTACCGCTTCTTCCGCTGATGTTATTTTCATTCTAGATTCGATTTTTAGGGTTGATGGCATTCTATGGTCGCCGAAACGGTGTCGGCCGGAGCTGCTTTTGGGGAAACATAGGGTATTCCCAATCCAAGCCCACGCACAATAAACAAAACACCAATGATGACCACAAATACCGGTATCAATTTCTGTATTCTAGACTTTATGGCTGTACTGAACATTCCTTTGGAATAGACCACCAGGGACATTAAAGGTACGGTGCCCAAACCAAAAACCATCATGTAGAGCCCACCTTCCAAAGGGTTTCCCATGGCCATGGCTCCCAAAAGCGCCATATACACCAATCCGCAGGGAAGGAAGCCATTCAAAAACCCTATGGTCAAAAAAGTATCCGGTGTCCTTTTTTTGAGCTCTGTCCCAAGTTTGTATTTCACCTTGGCGATTATGGAGTAAATGGGCGATAATAATTTATGTCCGTTCAGATGTTTTGCTGGAATAAGTACAAGGACGATCATGAGTACTCCAATGCCAATGGAAAGCTTCTGTTGTATTCCGAACAGGGACAATCCCTTGCCCAAAAGTCCGAAAAGCACTCCGATGATTCCGTATGCCAACAGTCTTCCAAAATGATAAATGGACAACTGAGCTGTCTTTTTAACCTGATTGGCATGGTCCAAAGGTAGCATAAAGGCTATCGGCCCACACATGCCAAAGCAGTGCAAGCTTCCTAACAGTCCCAAAACCAACGCAGAGGTCAACATGATCAGTACACTAATTTTTCTTTATGTAAAAAGGAATTACCTTCGTATTGCCAGTTAATGGAAATGTCCCAGCGACCGTCCACCAAGCGATTGTCAGGTATGAGCAAATGTGTATTGGACAAACTTATAGGAAAGTCTGTGTCCAAGTGCTTGTTAGACGGTCTGTATAGGGACACTGTTCCACTTATTTTTTTGGGGTCGAAACGTTCCGGAAACGCAATCACCAGACCCTCTGCCGTTTTTTCAACCTTGAGGTTGGCATTCATTTCCTTCGCGGTTTTTGAGGCATCAATATCCTGTTGATAGGACAATTCCTTTTTATAATATTCCTCTGTCACCAAATCGTGGTTGGCGCTATCATCGGTACTCATCCGTACCACAAAGTATAGGATAAACCCAATGAAGCCGATAAAAGCCAATACGATTCCTGTTCCCCAATTAATTTTCATCTCTGTATTTTTTAATTATAACTCCTTGGTGCCAAAAACTGTGTCACCGTGGTTTCTATGAGTTTATCCCCACTATAAACCCCAATCTTCAGTTTATCCTTGTCACCGTTCAATGCCGAAGCGTTTATTTCGATGAACAATGTTCCTTCTGTAAGCTCCTCTGCGGGAACGGTAAACTTATCCTGTGAAACCATTTTGATTTCCCCGTTATGTGACATCAATTCAAAAGATACATTTTCGATATCCTTTGCAGTCTTGTTCACCAATTTGTAGGTGTACACGTTACTGATGATATTGTTCTCCTTGCGCTCGTACAATTGTCCCGGCAATCTCAAAACATTGGCTTCCACTTCGTTCCGCATAAATAACATTCCGACCAACACACCTATCAAAACGAAAAGTACTGCGGTATACCCTTTCATACGGGGAGTAAACTTGAACTTATTGTTATTGGTAATCTCATCTTCACTGGCATAGCGAATCAAACCCTTTGGTTTGTTGATACTGTCCATAATGTGATCACACTCATCAATACATGCGGTACAGTTCACACATTCCAATTGAGTCCCATTTCGGATGTCAATTCCCGTAGGGCATACATTCACACATTGTAGGCAATCGATACAATCACCATGTCCCAGTGCCTCCCTATCCTCATTTTTCCTGAACTTTTTGCGGCCGTTTTCACCTTCGCCACGTTTATGGTCGTAAGCCACCACAATGGATTTATCATCCAAAAGCACCCCTTGCAATCTACCATATGGACAGGCAATAATGCATACTTGCTCCCTGAACCACGCGAAGATGAAATAGAACACCCCGGTGAAAATCAATAACGGAACCATAGTATCCAAATGAGCCATGGGTCCATCGGTGATGTAGGCCAAAAGTTGGTCGCTACCGATTAAATAGGCCAAAAAAACATTGGCGATAAAAAAGGAGATAATGAAGAAAACGCTCCATTTCAATACTCTTTTTCTAATCTTTTTTCCTGTCCAAGGAGCTTTCGCCAAACGCATTTGTGCCCCTCTGTCCCCATCAATCCAAAATTCGATGCGACGGAACACCATTTCCAAGAAGATGGTCTGCGGGCACATCCATCCACAAAAAATACGACCATAAGCGACCGTAAACAGTGCAATGAAAATTACTCCAATAACCATGGATATCACCACAAGATGAAAATCCTGGGGCCAAAATGGAACCCCAAATATGTTGAAGCGCCTATCCAGCACATTGAACAGGAGAAATTGGTGCCCGTTAATCTTGATAAACGGTGCAGCTATCAAGAAAACCAGCAAAAAGTAACTTACGTACTTTCGGTAATCATAATACCTTCCGCTAGGTTTCTTTGGAAAAATCCAGTTCCTTTTACCTTCTTGTGTGATTGTGCCTATGGAATCCCTAAAATTTTCTTCCATCGCATTTGTGTTTATGGATAATATATTATTGCCAGAAGGTCCAAATGGACTAATTCATGGCAACTTCTGTTGAATCGGTGGCCTGCTCCATTTCTTCCGGTGCGATTTCCTCCGTTTCAGATTCTGTTCCGTTGGCTTCTTCAGGAGCATTGGGATCTATCCAGATTTCTCCTTCAGGTTCCTTTGGATTGGCAGGAGTGGTTCCCCCCAATGAAATGACATAACTGGCCACCTGAGCTATTTCCGCAGGTTTTAAGCTTTGCTTCCACGCAATCATCCCTTTACCGTCACGACCTCCTTCTGAAATTGTGGTGAACACATTTTTGATACCTCCACCCAAAATCCAATATTTATCGGTTAGGTTAGGACCAATGGCCCCACCACCATCTTGCGTATGACATGCAACGCAATTGATCTGGAAAATTTTCTCCCCAGCGGCCAAATCGGATTCATCTGAAAGAAACTCTACGGTACTGGCATCCACCAGGTCCTTTGCAGTTCTTTTATATTCCTCTATGGCCTGCTGTGCCTCGGCAACTTCTTGTTCATATTCCAATTCTTGGTCGTAATCCCCAATAACATGGAATCGCACCAAATACACCACTGCGAATACAATGGTGGCATAGAACATATATACCCACCAAGGCGGCAAAACATTGTCCAACTCACGTATACCATCGTAATTGTGGTCCAGCACAATTTCACCTTCACGCTCAATGGAGCGGCTCTTGGTCAACTTTTTCATTAAGTTCTTGGCCCATGACCAGTCGTACTTTTTGCTTTTGGCCGCCAAGTAACGCTCCTTACCTTCTTCGGAAAGGGTTTGGAACATGATGTTCTCAATAGAACCTAAAATCAATTCTATGGCAATAAGAATCATCAATACCAACAGCATAAAAAACTGCGTGATGGGATATTCAATTATTGCAGGTTTATCACCGGAGTCTATAAAGAATTCCATCAATCCGAAGATCAAAAAGAATAAAACCGGGACTCGTATCCACCAAGGTGTTTTTGTGCTCATAATGTTATAGTTTGTTTTGTTGATCATCGTTATCCAAAGGCAGTTCGGACATCTCCCTTATGTGTTCCTTGGTGGCGGTGAAAACCCACCAAAACAATAACACAAAAAACACAAAGAAGATAAGCAAGGAAACCATGGGATAGTTTGCTATCCCGTCGATGGTTTCCATATGTTCTTTTACAAATTTCAACATGGTTATTTGTTTTGAGATATAGTTTCTTCTGTTCCTTCAATTTTGATATCGGTACCCAGTCGCTGTAAGTAAGCGATCAAGGCTACGATTTCACGATCTTGCATTTCCACAAAATCCAATCCATTTTCCTGTGCGTACTTTTTGTCCGCTTCGTAGGTTCTCTCAAATTCCGGGTCTGCGTAAAGACTCTTTTCAATTGCCGCAGCCTGCTCTGCCATGGACTGTGGAGCGTTTGCAATATCCTCCTCGGTATAGGGCACTCCCAATTTTACCATTGTCTCCATCTTGGCCTGAACATCGCTACGATCGTGCTCATCGGTCACCAACCATTCGTAGGATGGCATAATAGATCCTGCGGACGTACTCTGTGGATCGTACATGTGGTTCAAGTGCCAGCTATCGGAATATTTTCCACCAACTCGAAGCAAGTCTGGACCTGTACGTTTACTACCCCACAAGAACGGGTGGTCGTACACAAATTCCCCTGCTTTGGCATATTCGCCATAACGCTCGACCTCACTACGGAAGGGACGTATCATTTGGGAGTGACAGCTTACACATCCTTCTCTGATATAAAGGTCCCGGCCTTCCAATTCCAATGGTGTATAGGGTTTAACACTGGTAATGGTAGGTATGTTGGATTTCACCAAGATGGTCGGTACAATCTGGATGACACCACCGATCAATATGGCAATGGTGGCCAAAATGGTCAACTGAACAGGTTTTCTTTCCAACCAATTATGGAAGGTTTCGCCAGCCACTCTTCTTTTGGCTACGCGCTCCAATGCAGGGGCTTCCGCTGCCTCATCCTCTACCTTGCTGCCAGACCTAATGGTCATAACCACATTATAAAGCAATACGAACATACCCAAGATATACAACGAACCTCCAATGGCCCTCATCCAGTACATGGGGATGATTTGGGTTACAGTTTCCAAAAAGTTACCATAAACCAAAGTACCATCTGGGTTAAATTCTTTCCACATTAAAGCTTGGGTAAATCCAGCCACGTACATCGGCAGGGCATACAATACAATACCCAAAGTTCCTATCCAGAAGTGGAAATTGGCTAATCCTTTGGAGTGCAATTCCGTTTTGAACATTCGTGGCACCAACCAGTAGATCATACCAAAGGTCATAAATCCGTTCCAGGCCAAAGCTCCTACGTGCACGTGAGCAATGATCCAGTCGCTAAAGTGTGCAATCGCATTAACGTTTTTCAAGGAAAGCATTGGTCCTTCGAACGTAGCCATACCATAACCTGTGATGGCTACCACCATAAATTTCAAAGTAGCATCGGTACGAACCTTATCCCACACTCCACGAAGTGTCAACAGACCGTTGATCATACCACCCCAAGATGGAGCAATCAGCATGATGGAAAATACAACCCCAAGGTTCTGTGCCCAATCCGGCAACGCGGAATACAATAAGTGGTGGGGACCTGCCCAGATATAAATGAATATCAACGACCAAAAGTGGACAATGGACAATCTATATGAATAAATAGGACGGTTAGCCGCTTTTGGCACAAAGTAATACATCAACCCCAAGAAGGGTGTGGTCAAAAAGAACGCCACCGCATTGTGGCCGTACCACCATTGCACCAAGGCATCTTGCACACCGGCATAGACCGAGTAACTCTTCAATGCGGTCACTGGCAATTCCAAGCTATTGAAGATGTGCAGCACGGCTACAGTTACAAATGTGGCTAGATAGAACCAAATGGCTACATATAGGTGTCTTTGTCTTCTTTTTAAAATGGTACCGATCATGTTCCAACCAAAAATTACCCAAACCACCGCAATGGCCAAATCTATCGGCCACTCCAATTCGGCGTACTCTTTGGATGTTGTGTAGCCCAAGGGCAAGGTCAACGCTGCGGCGACAATGATCAATTGCCAACCCCAGAAGTTGATATTACTCAGGACATCACTGAACATTCTTGCCTTAAGCAAACGTTGCAGCGAGTAATAAACCCCTGCAAAAATGGCGTTCCCGACAAATGCGAAGATCACGGCATTGGTGTGCAATGGACGCAAACGCCCAAAACTCAACCACGATATCCCTTCTGTAACATTGGGGAACAAAAACATAAAGGCCAACAAAAGACCTACTGCCATACCCACCGCGCCCCATAAAATGGTAGCGTATAAGAACTTTTGTACGATTTTGTTATCGTAACGGAACTGTTGTATTTCCATATTTATTGGTTTGTACTTTTAGTTTGTTTGATTTCCTTCTTATTTGAATTTGATTTATCCTTGTCTTTGACCACCTCATCTTCAAACAACATTCTAACCGACGGGGTATAGGTATCGTCGTATTGTCCGCTTTTTACCGAAAAAACAAAGGCTATAAAAAAGACAACGGCCACCGTTATGCTTATGGCCAACAACACATAAATAACACTCATACCTACCTGAATTTAGGTGTAAAACTACTTTGATGGTATTCCGTAAAAAATGACATATATCAGCTTTCTAAATTTTTTAATTCTTTACCCAAATAATTTGTTGCCAGGGTGGTGAACACCACTATACTAATGGAACTCAACGGCATCAAAATGGCCGCAATTACAGGCTGTAACTGTCCGGTTACCGCAAAATATAGACCCACAACATTGTAGCAGAGCGATAACAAAAAGCTCATCTTTATAATGCGCATCGAACGTCTGGACAGTTTTATGAATTTTGGCAGCATTTTTAACTTGGTTGCATCCAAGATTCCATCACAAGCAGGCGAAAACACATTAATGTTCTCCGAAACTGCCAATCCCACATCGCTTTGGGCCAAGGCTCCTGCATCGTTCAATCCATCGCCCACCATTAAAACCTTATGTTTGTCCTGTAGCTGTTTGATGTAGCCCAACTTATCCTCAGGCTTCTGGTCAAATAGCATCTTTGTCTTCTTTGGAAGTACTTTTTGCAATTGCTGCTTTTCCCCATCGTTATCGCCCGAAAGAATGCCGAGTTCCAAATCATTTGATAATTCATTGAAAATTTGGCTCATTCCGTCCCGGTAGGTGTTCTTGAACACAAACCGTCCTTTTACATCTTCATCGGCACTTATATAGACCGCCGTATTGGTACTTGTACCAGACTTGTTCTCGCCAACGTAGGAGGCCGAGCCTACTTTTATGGAATGTTGGTTATATTTTCCCTCGATGCCTTTTCCTGTATGCTCCTGGAATTCTTCTAGGGTCATTATGGAGTTGGATTTTAAAATATCGTAAAGCGACCGGCTCAAAGGGTGGTTGGAAGCCCGCAAAGTTGTTTTTAAAAGTGCGGTTTCCTCTGCTGTGAGCTCCATTCCTTCATAATGGATAGTGTCTTTTTGATTGGTGGTAAGCGTTCCGGTTTTATCAAATATCGCAGTGTCTATTTTTGATAGACGTTCGATTACGCTGGTGTTTTTGAGATAAAATTTATACTTCCCGAAAATGCGGAGCATATTGCCCAATGTAAATGGGGCGGCCAATGCTATGGCGCATGGACAGGCAATGATCAATACCGAGGTGAACACATTCATTGCCAAGCTTGCATCAAAAACAAGCCAAAAAATTGTAGCTAGTGTAGCAATGCTCAAAATAGCAATGGTAAATCGTTTGCCGATACTATCGGTTATGGTCTGGAACTGGCTCGCCTTATCCTTTGAAAATACGGAGTTCCCCCAGAGTTGGGTCAGGTAACTTTGGGATACGGACTTTAAGACCTCAACCTCCAACACCCCTGATAATTGTTTGCCGCCTGCGAACAATTTTTCTCCAGATTCCTTTACAACAGGGTCGGACTCACCGGTTACAAAACTATAATCGATTTCAGCGTTTCCTTTGATGAGGATACAATCCACAGGTATAATCTCGTGACTACGGATGAGCACCCTGTCCCCAACTTCAATATTGTAAATCTGGATATTTTCCTCTTCTCCAGTTTTCTTCAATCGGGTAACTGCAATGGGGAAGTAGGATTTATAATCCCGCTCAAACGATAGGTAGGCGTAGGTCTTTTGCTGAAAGAATTTACCCAGTAACAGAAAGAAGACCAAGCCGGTAAGGCTATCAAAAAAGCCAGAGCCCAAATCAAATATGATATCGACACTGCTTCTTAAAAAGAGGACCAAAATCCCCAAAGCTATGGGCACATCAATATTCAACAGTTTAGAGCGGATGCCCTTATAGGCCGATATAAAATAATCTTGTGCCGCATAGCATACCACGGGCAGGGAAAAGGCGAACATCAACCACCGAAAAACGTGCTTGTACTGATCCAACCAAAATTCTTCGACCTCAAAATACTCTGGGAACGAGAACAGCATTACGTTGCCGAAGGCAAAACCTGCAACGCCCAATTTGTATATCAAGGAACGGTCTACCTTTTTCCCTTTTTTGTTGTATTCCTCCAAAGAGATATAAGGCTCGTAACCGATGTTTCCCAACAAAAGCACCAAGGCTTTAAGCGAGAAATCTTCGGTTTTGTAGGTGACCCGTATGGTTTTTTTAGGAAAATCCACCTGTGAAACGCTAACGGCCGAATGCAACTTGTTCAGGTTTTCCAAGACCCAGATACAGGAACTGCAATGAATGGTAGGAATACTCAAACTGACCACTTGCACGCCATCTTCATTGAATTCCAAGAGTTGCTGTGCGATTTCCTGGTTGTCCAAAAAATCGTATTTCTGACGAATTTCGTTCGGCATGGTCCCGGCCATGCCCTCTATTTCGTAGAAGGTGGACAAACCGTTGGATGTAAAGATTTCGTACACGGTCTTGCAACCATTGCAACAAAAATCCTTATCATCAAATTGAATGCTGCGGTTACCACATTCTTCTCCACAATGATAACAGGTTGAATCTGCCATTTCACATTTGCTTTACCTAGTGCAAATTTGTAATACTCTTCTTGCTAAAAACATGATATTTATCAGTTACCACTAATTCCTTGTCCCTTAAATTTGTTCTCTCAGGTAAACTAATCATTATGGAAAGCAGGTGTGAAAATTGTATCATCAGGCAGTTTAACTCCCTTCGTGCAATGAGCAAGGAGGAATTAAAACAGGTCTCCGACTCCAAAACTACTCGCACCGTTAAAAAAGGTGAGCCCATTTTTGAAGAAGGGGATAAACTCAATGGTGTCTACTGTGTACGAAACGGGGTATCCAAGCTTTCCAAGCTTAGTGCGAACGGCAAAGACCAAATCGTGAAGTTGGCAAGTAAGGGCGAAGTTTTAGGACAACGTTCTGTAATATCCCAAGAAAGCACTAACCTTTCCGCCATTGCGGTGAACGATATGGAGGTGTGCTTTATTCCAAAGGAAAGCATCAACAATACACTTCAAAAAAATCCAAATTTTACTTTGGAGGTGTTGCGGCATATGGCCCATGATTTAAAGGAAGCCGATGATGTAATCGTCAATATTTCCCAAAAGACCGTAAAGCAAAGAATGGCAGAGGCCTTCTTGTACCTTCAAAACAATTTCGGGGAGGATGCCGAAGGTTACTTGGCACTCACTCTATCTCGAGAAGATATTTCCAATGTGGTGGGAACTGCTACGGAATCCGCCATTCGAATTATTTCCGAATTTAAAAAGAAGGGATTGATCCGTACTTCGGGCAAGAAAATCGGCATTAAGGACGAGCGCAAACTCCTTGAAATGGTCGAAGGCTTTTAGTCTATTTTCCAAAACCTGACAATTGTCATAGTATCCCCTACCCCTTGGTTCTAATTTTATCGCATCGTAAATCTTAGTCCGATGCAAAAGATATTAATACCTACGGATTTTTCGGAAAACGCATGGAACGCCATTGATTATGCCATGCAATTGTTCCGCAACAGGCGTTGCACATTTTACTTGCTCAACACCTATACCCCGGTTATCCCGAGCAGCCGATTTATGGCCAAAATGATTGATGGAGTCCGTATCGTTGATGCAGTACGGGAGAATTCCGAACAGGGACTGAACAAGACCATCAAGCGTATCCAAACCAAATACGGAAATCCCAATCATAGCTTTGAAACCATTTCTTCCTTTAATCTTTTAGTGGAGGAGGTAAAGGATATTGTTGAAACTTTCGGTATCAACCTGGTGGTAACAGGCACTAAAGGGGCATCTGGCGTGGATGAAGTATTTATGGGAAGTAATACCGTACGTATTATTAAAAGTGTGAGAAAATGTCCTGTTTTGGCCATTCCTTATCATTTTGAATATATTACACCAACTGAAATTGCCTTTGCCACCGATTTCAACCGCTTTTATACCACTTCAGAATTGGAACCTCTTTTGGATATGGCCAAAATGTTCAAGGCAACCATTCGGATTGTCCATGTGCAATATGGCATCAAAGCATTGACCGAGCTTCAGCAATTCAATTTGAACATGTTGCGCCGTTACTTGAACGATGTAGAGCATTACGTTCATACCGTTTCCGAACTCAATTCAGTTTCTCACACTTTGGAAACTTTCTCCAAAGAACTAGGCATCCACTTATTGGCCATGCTGAACTATCAGCATAGTTATATGGAAAACATGACCCGCGAACCGATCATCAAGCGAACCGCGTTTCACACCCAAATACCTTTATTGGTGATTCCAGAATTGGGGATGGAGGGAGTTTCCATAAAATCCAAAGAAGAACAAAAGATAGAGGCTGAAGGTTGATAATCCCGTATTATCTTTATACCATATATAAAATTGGTACAAAGATTCATGGACAAGCAAAGCCTTATCGATTGCCACAATCGGATAAAACCGTTTATCCACAACACGCCTGTTCTTACTTCTCGCCTTATAGACAAGGTGGTAGGTGCTCAGTTGTATTTTAAATGTGAAAACTTTCAGCGAATGGGCGCCTTTAAAATGCGTGGAGCTGCCAATGCCATTATGCAACTTACCGATGATCAAAAACAGAATGGCGTGGTTACGCATTCTTCCGGAAATTTTGCTCAAGCGCTGTCCCTTTCCGCTAAAAGTTTGAGTGTCAAAGCCTATATTGTAATGCCCAGCACGGCTCCTGAGGTCAAAAAAGATGCCGTTAAGGGATATGGAGGAATTTTGGTTGAATGTGAACCCAATCTAGCCGCCAGGGAATCTGCATCGCAAGAAATTGTTGAAAAGTACAGCGCTAATTTTATACATCCATCAAATGATGACCACGTGATTTTAGGACAGGGCACAGCTTGCAAGGAACTGTTGGAGGAACAACCAAACCTTGAATACATCTTTACTCCTATTGGCGGCGGTGGTTTAATTGCCGGCACAGCTCTCTCTACCCATTATTTTGGATTTAATTGTAAAACCATTGGAGGCGAACCTTTTGAAGTTGATGACGCTTATAGGTCCCTGAAAAGTGGAAAAATAGAGACCAATATTACTACAAACACCATTGCCGATGGACTAAAAACCCAATTAGGTGACAGGAACTTTCCCATCATTCAAAAACATGTGGAAGAAATTGTAAGGGTGACCGAAGCGGATATCGTTGCGGCCATGCGCCTTATTTGGGAGCGTCTTAAAATTGTTTGCGAACCATCCAGTGCTGTGGCTTTGGCAGCTGTATTTAAGAGAAAGAGCGATTTGAACGGAAAAAAAATAGGGGTCATAGTTTCTGGAGGAAACGTTGATTTTGGTAACCTACCCTTTAAGTGATATGGTTTTTGGGAAAAATCAGAGTAAAGGTGGTTCCTACATCCTTTTCACTTTGTACTTCTATTTTTCCGTCCATGGCCTCCACTTGGGTTTTCACCAAATAAAGCCCAAATCCCTTGCCCTCCGTGGCGCCACTCAACCTGCCGTACATATCAAAGATCTTACGTTCTTTTTCGGGTGTCAGCTCCATACCTATTCCGTTATCCGTGAACCTTATTAGAATTGAATCGACCAGTTCCTCTGTGTTTATGGAAATGATAGCAGGTATACCTTCTTTGGCATAATTGATTGCATTTAAAATAAGGTTGTAAAAGATGTTGACCACATAGCTCTTGGCACCAAAAACCAAATCCATCTTGGTGAAATCTGTACGAATCGTAGCCTTATATTTTGTGATTTCTTCGGATAAAAGTCCATCAACATCCTTCATGACATCCTTTAGGTGAACTTCTCTGAATTTCTCCCTGTCCGCGGATTTTAACGATAAGGAAAGGTGTAAATCCTTTATTGTTTGATCTAAGGCCTCGGTTGTGTGCTCTATTTTCTTTACAATATCGTCGTTCATGGGGTCCTTCCCCCATTCATATATTTTGGACAACATTAAAACATTGGAAATAGGTCCGCGTAGATTATGCGATATGATCCGAACAAAGTTCTGGAGCTCATGGTTCTGTTCTACGATTTGTTGATTGGCCAGTACATCTTTGGTAACATCTTGGGTGGTACCTGCCATCCGGTACGGTTTTCCGTTCTCGTCATAAAACGGTCTCCCTTTTTGATGAACATACCGTATGTTTCCGTTGTCCAGAACAATCCTATGAATCACATCGTGCATCCTGTTTTTCTTGATGCTATCCTGAACGTCCTCAACGAATCCATCCCTATCTTCAGGGTGAATAATCTTCATCAAGGCATCAAAGGTTGCGTCAAATTTTCCGGGCTCTTGCTCAAAAATTCTGAACAATTGGTTGCTCCAACTAATTTTATCCTCTCGGATGTCCCAGTTCCAATGCCCAAAGACGGTTATTTCCTGAGCTTCTCTATACCTTCGTTCGCTTTCTTGCAGCCTATGTGTATTTTTTACAACTTGGGAAATATCTTTTTGCCAAATACAGCATCCTATAACTTCACCGAAGTTGTTCATAAAAGGTTGAAAAGAGAACTCGTGCACCGTCAATTCCCCATTTTCCTCAAAGGTATGTTTGGATGTTGTTGGATAACGATCAAGTGCCTGCGCACAACCCTTACTACAGGGATTAAAGAAGTACGCTGACTGATAAACGGGATGTAAATCCATACCTCGTTCAGGCTTTCCCCAACCGGCTTTGCTTAGACGATCCCCAAAAGATGTATTAAAAGCAGTCAACTTATAATCTACATCCATGGCCCATACCGCATCATCCCTATCCTCAACGATTTCAACCTTGTTATCAATTAAGATATGTTTATGCTTCACGGTTAAAATTTAATTTAAGAATAAAACAATGTCACCTATAGGGGGAACAATCAAAGGTTTTACTACTAAATATACGAACTATTATTTATTAGCTCCTTGCAAATAATCCTCCAAGTGCTCGATACGCAATGGTTTAGTGATAAACTTCTTTACAAATTTACCGTACTTCTCAGCCTCGGCTTTATCCGCCTCTGCCTCAGAAGAGGTTACCAAGAGGACTTCATTGGTTTCTGGAAAGTCTTCAAGCATCATGAATTCCAAAAATTCAAATCCGCTCATTTCCGGCATATTTATATCCAATAAAATAAGTGTTTTTATCCCGGGGTTATCTCTATACCTCAAATCGTCTAGGGCCAATTCGGGATTAGTAAAACTCTTCACCCTATCTTCCATTCCCATTCTTCTAAAGTGAATAGCATTTACAGTATTCACCAGGTCTTCGTCATCGACCAAGTATATTTCCTTGTACATAGCTTCTGGCCTATTTAGTTGGTTTCAGTTTGGTTTTATTGTGAAAAAAATTGACAAATATCAATAATTTCTATCTAATAAAACTCCAATAATAATGTTTTATTACAAATAAAAGTAACCCTTTGTGTATTGAATCAAGAAATTAAAAGATTCTTATAAATCCCATTAGACCCAATACCTTTCCAAACACCTGATTGTCTTAAATTTACAATTATTCTTGTATTTTAACAAAAACTCACCTAGACTTTTAAGTCCCTTTATTTATTCAAACCTTTATATTCTTATCTCCTATATTGTTTAGAAGATATCAACCAATGTTTAAGTCCGGCATGGCTCACTTAATAGATGAATTACAAAGTAGTTTTATGTAATTTCAAAATAGCAGTGAATAGAATACGTGCCCTTAATGTCCATACATTTTTATTTGCAAGCACCTATCCTATTTATAAAATGCCAACATTAGAGTTGAGAATTAACTTGATGCATAATTCTACACATAGAATTCTATTCAATCCACAAATTTTTCCTTCTTATGGTATAAATAATTTCATTTTCAACTCTTTTTTCTATTTTTAGTGGGAATACCAACCTCATGAAAACCAAAACAATAGTTCTTTCCTTATGGGCAACTATTATTTGTTCTGGCTCTTTAATTAGTCAAAACATGCCCAGCGAACCCGCCTATTATAATTGGTTCGACAGTAAAGTCCAGCGCTACAACACAGGACTTTTCAATGGCATCCGATATACAGAACAGTATAGGACCATTAACGAAAAGCATAAGTTTTTTGAGAAAAGTGAATTTCAGTTGGGATCAGTCGTATACAATGGCCAATTTTACGACCAAACTCCCCTAAAATATGATCTGGACACCGACCAATTACTTCTAAACATTGGATACAATTATAAATTCCCAACATTGATTCTTCTCAAAACCAAGGTAGAAGGTTTTAGAATTGGAGATAGCCATTTTGTTCATATTGAAAACAAATCAGATGAAACCGATATGGAAGGTTTTTATCAAGTCTTGGTAGCCAATGATTCTATAAGACTTCTTAAGAAGAATAGTAAAAAGAGGTTCAAGAGGATTAAGGGAAGTACCATTTACTACGAATTTTTACCGGAAAACAATTATGTAATCGACTATGGTGATTCCTATTATAACATCGCCAAAAAAAAGGATGTCATTAGAATATGGCCCAACAAAAGGGATTTCATTAATGAGAATTATAACCCGGCGTTAAGGAAAATCAATGAGGATGATTTTTGGACAAGCTTCTTTTCTAAGTTATCCGATTCTTTTAATACACAAAACATCGGGAAAGAATGATCAAAAAACCTCTAATCTTATTGGTTCTGCTCTTCGGAACCATGCTAATCGCCCAAGAAAAAAATCCAAAATTTAGTTTTGATTTTGATAATGTAAGTTTGACCGAAGCCCTGAACATCATTGAATCCGATACCAATGTTCTTTTCTATTACGATGAGAATTGGCTTTCAGGAGCAACCATTTCGGGCTCGTTCGTCAACAAACCTTTGTCGGAGATCCTCACCTCTATTTTGGAAGAAACCAACATCAACTTTTTTAGGTTAAGCGATGATAAAATCATTTTGACCCAAAACAGTATTGTATATGATAGTTTGCCCGAAGGTTTTTTCGGAAAAGAACAAACGGATTCGATAGAAGAAAGAACCGATATTAAAGTGTACAGCAATCCTGTTTTTTCAAATATCGAGGCAACAAAGGCAAATACAGTAACACGAACTGTAAGAATAGGCAAGGAAAACGTATCGGACAATAGAACCACTTTCAAAATAAGTGGTTATGCGACCACGGTAGAGCAAAACCAGCCCATTCCCGACCTTTCCATTGTGCTCAATGGCAAGAGTACAGGTACCGCAACAAATACTGAAGGATACTATGAACTGGAAGTGCCGGCAGGCACCAGCATTATCAAAACCAGTTCTTTGGGCATAGAGCCCAGCACCACTAGAGTAATCGTATTCAATGATGGCGAACTCAACTTTCAACTTAATGAAAGTGTAGAATTTCTGGATGAAGTCATTGTAGAGGCAGATGCATCCAAAAATGTCGAGGAAGCTATATCTGGAAGTACAGAGCTTGTAGTGGAAGAGACCAAAAACATTCCTCTGGTACTCGGTGAAAGAGATGTCCTGAAAGTTGCCGCTACGCTACCCGGAATATCCACCGCTGGTGAAGGAGCCGCAGGTTTTAACGTAAGGGGAGGTAGTACCGACCAAAACCTGATGTTGTTGGACAATGCGGTAATCTATAATCCCTCCCACTTTTTTGGCATTTTTCAGGCACTGAACCCTTTTACCACGAAAGATGTAAAGATTCTTAAAGGGGGGATTCCTGCAGAATATGGAGGACGTCTATCTTCCGTATTCGATATAACCTCAAAAGATGCCAATACCGAAAAAATAGCAGGTGAGGCTGCCATTGGCCCAGTTACCAGTAATGTTGCCTTAGAAATTCCTGTAATAAAAGGAAAATCCGGACTACTTGTTGGTGGCAGGGGTACGTATTCCGGTTGGATTCTTCGGTCGTTGGAGGAAGAATCATTGCAAAACAGTGAAGCTTCTTTTTATGATGCCATAGCCAAATACACCCACAAGTTCAACGAAAAAAATACCGTAAAGGCTATGGGCTATTACAGCAACGACGCCTTTAGCATTACCTCAGATTCTATTTATGGATACAACAACAGGCTGTTTTCGTTGCAATGGGACCATCAATTCAATGAAAAAAATACCGGTAGCCTTGTACTTGCGAACAGCAATTACAAATTCAACATCGCATACGAAGGCAACTCGGACAACAATTTTGACCTTGGCTTTGTGGTGGATGAAACTGAAGCCAAATTCAAGTTCACCTACCTTTATAGCAAAGCACACAAATTTGATTATGGGCTATCCGCAAAATTGTACAACGTTCAACCCGGAAATTTTGAGCCCAAAGGGAGCAACTCTATAGTTACCCCCATAAATATACCAAAGGAAAAGGCACTCGAGGGTGCGGTTTATCTATCCGATAATTTTACGGTAAACGACAAACTTTTAATCGATGCTGGTATTAGATACTCTGTATTTGCCGCCTTGGGCAGTACCGAAGCCAGAATTTACGAGGAAAATATGCCAAAGAACGAGGAAACCTTGGTAGAGACCGTTTCCTACGATAACAACGAAATCGTGGAAACCTATGGCGGGCCCGAAATTCGCTTGTCAGCAAGGTACTTTCTTGGGCCTGACTTTTCGGTAAAAGCGAGTTTTAACAGCACCTATCAATACATTCATAGATTGTCCAACACCACCACAATTAGTCCTATTGATACTTGGAAACTGTCGGACAATAACATAAAGCCTCAAATGGGAAGACAGGTAGGATTGGGCTTCTACAAAAATTTAGAGGGCAACCTTTACGAGCTTAGCTTGGAAGGATATTACAAGGAATCCGATAATCTATTGGATTTTAAAGTGGGGTCCGACCTTTTGCTCAACGAGACCATTGAAACCGAAACCTTACAAGGTGATGGCCAAGCCTATGGTCTCGAGTTTTTGATACGTAAAAACTATGGAAAACTCAATGGATGGCTAGGTTACACCTATTCAAGGTCCTTTTTAAAACTGGATAGCGAATTTGCCGAGGAACGCGTGAACAATGGCGATTTTTTTCCCACCAATTACGACAAACCGCACGATTTCAGCGCCGTTTTAAACTACAAATTGACCAAAAGATTCAGTTTATCGGCAAACTTGGTCTATCAAACAGGAAGGCCCGTGACCTATCCGGTGGCCCGTTACAATTTTAACAACTCAGAATATGTAGTCTACAGTAACCGAAATGAGTTCAGGATTCCGGATTATTATCGATTGGACTTGGGCTTTAATATAGAAGGCAATCACAAATTGAAAAAATTCGCCCATAGTTTTTGGAACATCTCCATCTATAATGTCTTAGGAAGAAACAACCCTTACTCTGTATTCTTTGCGACCGAAAATGGAGAGCTGAAAGCTTACCAAAGTTCAATTTTTTCGATACCCGTGCCTACCATAACGTATAATTTTAAATTCTAACCCAAGATGCAGATTAAAACCATAGCTAGATACTTTTTCTATTGCAGTTGTTTGCTATTGGCCATTAACTGCGTGGACCCATTCGAAATACAAACGGATGAATTCGAGAGGTCCGTAGTAATCGAAGGCACCATTACCAATCAAAATAAAACCCAGAGAATATTGATTTCGCAAACCTTTCCATTAGATACGGTCTTGATGTCGGGTCTGAGCAACGCTCAAGTATCTGTATCCGACAGTAACGGTTCCGTATACTCCTTTACAGAAGCAAACGTGGGCGAATACACTTCAACTTCACCGTTTGCAGCAGAAGCCGGATTAACATACACCCTACGTGTCGAAACCTCGGATGGAAGGACCTATATTTCGGAGGACACTCCTGTTCCCTCAACATCCTCGATAGAAAATATCTATGCCGAAAGGGATTTTAAGGACGATGCAGAGGAAGGCATGTTCATCTACGTGGATAGTTACGACCCCTCCGGGGAATCCAAGTACTATCGTTTTGAATATGAAGAAACCTATAAGATCATAGCTCCATTTTGGAATGCCGGTGATGTAAATGTAATTGCTGGATATCCCAATCCTCAATTTTCCATTGTACCGCGTTCCCAGGAAGAACAGATTTGTTACAATACCATAAAATCCAACACTATTATTCAGGAAAACACTACCAACTTTAACGAAGACCGTATCAGTAAGTTTCCAGTTAGGTTTATAAACAGGGACAATTATATTCTAACCCACCGCTACAGTATTTTGGTTAAACAATATGTACAGAGTCGGGCAGCGTTTGCCTATTACGAAACGTTGGGAAAATTATCAGGCTCGGAAAGTCTGTTTTCACAATTGCAGACCGGATTCGTGGAAGGGAATATCTATTCCGAAGCAAACAGCGATGAAAAGGTCATCGGTTTTTTTCAAGTAAGTACGGTATCAGAAGAAAGGATTTTCTTTGATTATGACGATTTTTTCCCAGGGGAAAGATTGCCGGATTTTGTAAGTGACTGTCCCCTACTTTCGCCTCCGGTTATGACAGAAGGCGGGATTTCACCTTTGTTGGATGCAGTGGAACAAGACCTTATAACCTATTACGAAGATTATTCCCCACCCGATAATGGACTTATTCAAACAGAACCACACGGTCCATACTATATGGTATACAGGGTATGTGGCGACTGTACAGCACTGGGAGATAACACAGTACCAGATTTTTGGGTAGAAGACTAAAAAATATGGCATGAAAACTATAGCACTATACCTCTTCCTCTTCATTCATGTAGGGATTTTTACAATGAACGCACAGAACAGCGCTGAGGACTTAACAATGAACAATATACGCGTTCCGCATCAGGAACAAGTATATCTGCATACAAATGCGACCATGATGTTTGTGGGAGAATATATGTACTACACGCTGTATTGTTTAAAAGAAAATACGGGGCAATTGAGCAATGTAAGCAAAGTAGCCTATGTAAAATTGGTCAATCAAAATAAAGAAGTGGTCCTCAACTTTAAAATCAAACTCGAAAACGGCATAGGCGACAGTAATTTTTTTATTCCTTCAAGCATACCTTCGGGGAACTATAAATTGTTGGCATACACGCAATGGATGTTGAACAACGGAAGAAACTACTTTTACTCCAAAGATATAACCATACTTAATCCTTATACCAGTAATCAAGCTGTTTTTCGTTCTCAAGCAACTGACACGGCCCCCGAAATAGTACGGCAAGATCTCAATGAACCTACCGTCCGACCATCTTTGTCCATATCCTTAAACCGTCGCCAATTTGGAACTCGCGAGCAGGTTTCTTTGAACATTACGCCTTATCCTGGACAAGAAAGTTCAGGAAACTATTCCATCTCCATTAATAAAGTAGATGAGTTGGAAGAAAAGGTGAATAAAACTGCTTTGGATTTTCGTAAATCCTATCCAAAAAAGCAATCCCTTAAACAGCAGATATTGCCAGAACTTAGGGGTGAATTGTTAAAAGGAAAACTCTCGGTACCCGATAGCGTTGAATTGGGCAACGGTCCAACGATTATAGGAGCTTCTTTTCCGGGAGAAAACTACCTTTTTAAAACTGCAACTCCAGATAACAATGGTGTTTTCTACATCAATGTGGATGAAGATTATAGTTCGGATGATTTATTTCTTCAGGTCATTTCGAAAAATAATGCAGATTATGACATTGTCATAGAGAGCGAGGAAGATATTGATTTGAACCCATTACAATTCAAAAGTTTTGAACTCGACAAGGAGATGGAAGCCATCATAAAAGAACGAAGTATCTACAATCAAATCGAAAACGCTTATTACAGCAGTAAACCGGACACCATCCTCATTGAAAATAGAAATGCCCGCTTTTATGGTCCGGCCACGATGACTTATCCTTTGGATGACTATACTAGGTTTTCCACCATTAAAGAAACTTTCGTGGAAGTAGTGGAACATGTCTGGATACAAAAAAACTCGAATGATGAGCAAGAGTTCCACGTAAGACCTCTAGCACCGGACTTGGATTCCGGAGAACTGCCATTGATTTTTATTGATGGAATATTGGTGCAGGATGCTCAAAGACTGTTGGACCTACCAGCAGCAAGGGTGGAATCCATCTCCATTTCCCGGAACCAACATTTTTATGGCAACAAAACCTTCCAAGGTGTGGTGGATGTGTCCACCTTTAAATCAGACTATTACACTTACTATTATTCGCCATACATAAAAACACATAAGCTTTTTAAACCCAACGGAGGTAAACAATATTACCAACAATCATACGAAGGCGATTTAAAAGAAAAATATCAGCGACTCCCTGATTTTAGATATCAACTACTTTGGTTGCCAAAATTTGAATTCAAGGGTATAGAGGAAAACGTATCCTTTTACAGCTCCGACATTAGTGGAACTTTCGAGATATCCCTGGAAGGATTTACAAAAAATGGTGTTCCAGTATCGCTAAAGAAACAATTTACGGTAGAATAATACTTTTTTTGCCAAAACAGCTGGAAGTACATCCATCTCCCAAACTTGTTAAAAAAAAGCCTTACCGAAACAGGTAAATGCTTATTATTTAGGTGTTTACCAACTGTTTTAACTCAATACACAACAAAAAAAACCTTTGTGCCTAAACTTTTTTTATTTTCATATATGTAATATTTTACTTACATATTTTGTAGATAATGAAGTTCATTTATACCATTACATTGACTGCTTTTCTTTTGATAGCCCTAAAGGGCAATGCCCAGGTCAAGATTGGGGATAACCTACAATTGATCGACGCATCATCCCTTTTAGAACTGGAAAGCAGCTCTCGTGTATTTGTACTCACAAGAGTCACGGAAAGTCAAATGAACGCCATAACCCCATTAAATGGCGCATTGGTCTATAATACGGATGCACAATGCATATTTATGTATTCAGGTGACTCATGGAGAAATCTATGTACTAACAATAACGACATAAACGCACTGGGAAATAATGGGCTTTCGGTAGTCAATGGAAATACCGTACAATTGGGCGGGTCCCTCATACGGCCTACCACTGTACAGACCGATGCCATCAACACCTTGACCATTACCGGTCTTGAAGAAAACAATGATCTTTCAAACGCAACAATGGTCCTCTTGGACGACACAGGAGCGCTTACCAAAACTTCTTTGGATGCTTTGGTCCAAAAGCAAGAGAGTGTAATAGCTGCATCGGAAGGGCAAAACCAGTTCACTACCCCACAAACCATTACGGACACCGGCAAGATAGATGTTTACAGGAACGGTATAAAAATCAGTTTTTCTGCTGTCGGACCTAACTTGATAGAGCTTCAATCGGATATTATCTGCTTTGACAACGATGAAATCCGAATCGTACAAATTCAATGATCAACATAAATCGCATTAACTAAACACTTTTTACATGAAAACTTCAATCCTTTTTAAAACTATGAACTTTGCTTTCCTTGTGATAGGAATGCTGTCCTTTGGGACAATGAATGCCCAACAAACTACTGGCGATGTCACCAAAGCATCTGATATTGTTCCTGGAACTACAACTACGGGTGGGGCCATCCGGGTAATCGACAACAGAGGTACCATTAAGTATATCCAAACACAGAATGGTATTACTATGCTATCCAATACTACAGACGATGTGACAACCACAACACTTCAACTGGGAGGAACCTTGACCAACGATACTTTTATTGATGTAGACGGAAACGTGTTCGGCTTGGATGGAATTGAATTGATCTCAACCGAAACAGCCTCCACCGATGCCACCACAGCGTCCGATCATGGAACTGGTACCGGATACACCATTCTTGTACGGGATGAAGCAACAGGTGCCGTAAAAAAACTCTTGACATCCGACCTTAGCTTAATTCAAAGTGGACAGGAAAGTTTTACAGCTTCAGCGGGACAAACAGCCTATCCTCTGACTGGAAGCCCAGAGTTACCCGCCTATAGCCAAGTTTGGGTGTATAGAAATGGAGTCAAGCTAATTGCTAATGTGGATTATACCATTGCATCATCAACAGTCACCTTGGTGCCGAGTGCCGTAGCTCCAAATGATTGGGCCGTATATGCCGGTGATGTAATCGAAGTACAGTATGTGAGGTAGATTAACTTCTAAACACCGCGAATGCTTCCGTACCGCTTAAAATCCATTATTTTATCGATACTCCTCATGGGGTTGGGGCAATTTATCTCATCACAGGAAGTAAGAGTAGTGGATAACAAGGGTACCACTACGATTGTTCGGAATACGTCGGTTACTGCGGGAACCGTGGCGCCTTCCTCACCCATATTGAACGATATTTGGTTCGACACCTCAAATAGCGAGCAACAAATCGTTAACATTTGGAACGGTTCCACTTGGCAGGAGATTACATTTACCGGTGCTCCAGGCTCTATCTTTTTTGCTGGTTCGGATGGCACTCCAGAACAAGAAAACGACCGATTGTTCTGGGATGAGGTCAACAATAGGCTCGGAATCGGGACTGCATTGCCCACACAATCCATTGATGTAAATGGGAGCGTTAGAGTGCGGACCATGACCCAAGCAGCTAACTCCGATGCTATTCTAAAAGCCGACACCGGTGGAGTTTTACACCTTTCCAAAGTAAATTATGGGGGAAGATGGACCAATACCGACACCTCAACCAACCTAAACGTCAACGATACACAAGTACCAATTTTTGGAACAGCCGATTATGTTGATGATGGCACCAGTTTATATGAAGTAAGTGGAAATACTTTAATCGTAAAAGAAGCCGGCCGATATGATATCAGGGCCAATATTGCCTTAGTTGGTTACGATGGTGGTGCATTGTACACCACAAAATTTGACACGAACGTCAATATTAGAATCGCAGTTAATGGCACCCCTGTTGGTGCCTATGGGGCCAGTGGATATATCAGCTTCGAATTAGGTCATAATCATTCCAGTGTACATACCAGCGAAATTTTAGAACTGGATACCAATGATGTGATTTCCATACTATCCTACAGAGATGCAAATTCAGGTTCTGTTCTGATGGATGGTAGTGGCAACTCCAGTTTTATCATCAATAAATTAAGATAGCCATGAAAGCAATTTATGGTATTCTTCTTTTTGTATCACTAAACCTAACTGCCCAGGAAGGCACCCGGAATTTGGGAATGATCAAAGTTCATGACCAAGGAAATTTGGGCTTCCACGGAAATTTGGTGAACGATGGGATTTTTAACGATAACCAAGGGCTTGTGGGCTTTTATAGCGAACAGTCCATTATAGTTTCAGGTCTATTCCCGACCATATTCAATGATAGTGAATTCATTACCGAACAAGGAATACAATTAGCGATTTCCATGGAAGTGCAAAACAATGCTAATTTTGTTCAAGGTGATATAAGAACCCCGAAAACCGATTCATTCACCTCACTTCAATTTTTATCTGAATCCTTTTACACCGGAACGACCGATATAGCGAAAGTGGATGGCTACGCGAGTATCCAAAACAAACAACAGTTCACATTTCCGGTAGGGGATATACAACAATTGCGACCGCTGGTCCTACTTTCGGAATCAGAGAACCCAGTAGCCCATTGCGCGTATTTTTTCTCAAATCCGGATGAGTTTCCATCATTGAACAGCTTAAACAGAGAAAACACCCTCCAACAAATAAGTAGACACGAATTTTGGAGATTGGAAGGCAGCGTACCTTCTACGATTCAAATTTCGTGGAACCAACGTAGTCAAATGCCGAACATGGCCGACACGATTGATGAAATAACAGTGGTTGGATGGAACAAGATCAATCATCAATGGGAAAATTTGGGGGCTGGGGCTGTGGGAACTTTATCCGATGGAGTTGCTGTTTCGACTTTATTTGTTCCCGATGCTTATGAAGCAATTACTTTTGGCACGTTGGATATGCTCGAAACTATACCGGATTTGGCTAATTATTTGCTCACCCCGAATGGCGATGGCATCAACGATTTTTTACATATTGATGAACTGGCACTTTCAAACGACAATTGGGTGAGAATTTTTGACCGAAACGGGATGCTGGTCTTTGAAAAATACAATTATACCAACCAGTTTAGAGGTTATGCCAACAAGGGAGATGTGGTACTTAACCGAAACAACGGTCTGCCACAAGGGGTTTATTTTTACATGGTTGTTATGGAAGACCTTGGTTTGGAGTACCAAGGCTATTTGTACTTGGCCAGATAAAATAAAAAAAGCTCCTCAGTTTTTGAGAAGCTTTTTTGTGCGGGTGAAGGGAGTCGAACCCCCACGCCTTGCGGCACTAGATCCTAAGTCTAGCGTGTCTACCAATTCCACCACACCCGCGAATTGGAGTGCAAATATAAATCAATTTTCCGATTTGCAAATGCCCACCCTTTAAAAACTTGTTTTTTGTACTTTTAGGGTCCTTTTTAAATCATTTATGAAAGACATCAATAATTACATTAATTCCAACAAAGACAGATTTATCAACGAGTTGATCGACCTCCTTAAAATCCCCTCCATTAGTGCGGACAAAGCGTACGCCAAGGATGTACTTGAAGCGGCAAAAGCTGTAAAGAAATCTTTGGACGATGCTGGTTGCGATAACACAGAGATTTGTGAGACCAAAGGTTATCCGGTAGTGTACGGCGATAAGATCATCGACCCTAATTTACCAACGGTCTTGGTATACGGTCATTACGATGTGCAACCACCGGACCCGATGAACCTGTGGACCTCTCCCCCATTTGAGCCGGTCATCAAAAAAACGGAACTCCATCCCGATGGGGCCATTTTTGCCCGTGGTGCGTGTGATGACAAAGGCCAGTTCTTTATGCACGTAAAAGCTGTGGAATACATGATCCAGAACGATGAACTGCCCTGCAACGTCAAGTTTATGATCGAGGGCGAAGAAGAAGTGGGAAGCGATAGTTTGGAGGATTTTCTAAAGGAAAACAGCGAAAAACTCAAAAACGATATTATCCTCATTTCCGACACGGGAATGATTGCCAATGATACGCCATCCATTACCACAGGATTGCGTGGATTGAGCTATGTGGAGGTGGAAGTAACTGGAGCAAACCGTGATCTTCACTCTGGGATATATGGTGGTGCTGCACCGAACCCGATCAACGTGTTGGCAAAAATGATTGCCCAACTACATGATGAGGATAACCATATCACCATTCCCGGATTTTATGATAAGGTCCAAGTTATTCCAGATGACGAGCGCGCTGAAATGGCCAAGGCCCCATTCAATCTTGATGCTTATAAAAAATCATTGGACATTGGCGACGTGCACGGAGAAAAAGGCTATTCTACTCCAGAACGATTTGGTATCCGTCCGACCTTGGATGTGAACGGAATTTGGGGCGGATATACGGGCGAAGGCGCCAAAACGGTTATTGCCAGTAAGGCATACGCCAAAATATCCATGCGATTGGTGCCAAACCAAGATTGGCACGAGATTACAGACCTGTTCACCAAACATTTTGAATCCTTAGCACCAAAAAGCGTCAAGGTAAAGGTTTCTCCGCACCATGGCGGACAGGCTTACGTTACCCCTATCGACAGTGATGGGTACCAAGCCGCTTCAAAAGCTATGGAGACCACTTTTGGAAAAACCCCGGTTCCACAGAGAACGGGCGGAAGTATTCCGATTGTAGCACTTTTTGAAAATGTATTCGATAGCAAAACCATTCTGTTAGGTTTTGGATTGGATAGCGATGCCATCCACTCCCCCAACGAACACTTTGGTGTTTGGAACTTTTTAAAGGGCATTGAAACGATACCCTATTTTTATAAATATTATACAGAGATGAAGGCCTAGGTCTTTTTAACGTATTTGGTCACGATAACAATTTGTTGGCCATCTACCTTGCCTTCAATATACTCGGCATTTTCGTGATCCAGGGAAATCCGTCTAACGGCGGTTCCCTGTTTTGCGACCATGCTGGAACCTTTCACCTTCAAATCCTTTATCAAAACAACATTATCTCCATTTTCGAGGATATTGCCATTTACATCCCGATGGATAATTTTTTCGCTCTCATCCTTTCCTTCACCGGTAGCTTTGGCCCATTCCAAGGCTTCGTCTTCCAAGTACATCATACCGAGCAGGTCTTGTGGCCACCCTTCAGACTTTAAACGATTGAGCATTCGCCATGCCACCACCTTTACCGCATCATGCTCGCTCCACATACTATCGTTCAAGCATCTCCAATGGTTGCTGTCCATCTCTTCCTGTTTCTCAATTTGATCAATACAGGTTTTGCAGGCAAGAATGCTTCCATCCAGACCGCCAGTGGACACGGGAGGCACCTCATAAACCTGTAAATTTTCGGTTGAGGCGCACAGTTCACAGATATTTCCGCTGCGCTCCTGCAAAGCTTCAAGTAATGCCATGGTGTATAGTTTGACGGCAAACTTAACATTTTACCGCATTAAACTGATACCTTTTAAATTAATTAAAACTCTACATTTGTAGAATTAAAATATTTATTCTATGTTTGTAGAGTACCATTTAAAATCATCAAAGATGCAATTGTCAAAATCCGAAGAAGAGCTCATGAACATTGTCTGGAAACTTAAAAAGGCTTTTATGAAAGACCTTTTGGATGCCTATCCAGAGCCCAAACCGGCCACCACCACAGTGGCTACGCTTTTAAAAAGGATGGCAGACAAAGGTTTTGTTGCCTACAACAGTATTGGCAGAAGCCGGGAATATTATCCTTTGGTGAAAAAGAAGGATTATTTCTCCAAGCATGTGAACGGACTCATTAAAAACTTCTTCAACGACAGTGCGAGTCAGTTTGCTTCGTTCTTTGCCCAAGAGACCAATTTGAGCAAGGAAGAATTGGAAGATTTGAAAAAACTGATAGACAACGAAATCAAAAAGAAGTAATTATGTTGACCTTCCTATTAAAATCCACGGCGTGCCTGGCCATTTTTTGGGCCTTCTACAAACTGATGCTGGAGAAGGAAAGCATACACCATTTTAAACGCTACTTTTTATTGCTCGCCTTGATCGCGTCCTTTATTATTCCCAATTTGGTTTTTGTCGAATATATAGATACTGTGCAGCCAAACTTGAGTGCATTTTCTCCGATGTCGGAACAAGGAGCTGACACAACAATCGAACACTCAATTCCACAAACCTCAGTTTTTGATTGGCAACTTTTACTATGGATAATTTATGGATTGGGCGTTATTGGCTTCGGGCTGCGTTTTATTGCCAACCTCTTGCGCATACGTTTACGCATTAAGAAGAACCCCAAGTTCAAGGACAATTTTGTGACCAAGGTGCTTTTGGCCCAAACATTACCGCCCCACACATTTTTCAATTTTATCTTTCTGAACCAACAACAATTTGAAGCTAAAAACATTCCACATGAAGTTTTACTGCACGAGGAGACCCATGCCCGTCAGCGCCATAGTTTGGATATACTTCTTATCGAATTGCTACAGGTTTTCCTTTGGTTCAATCCACTGATCTATCTCTTTAAATCATCCATTAAGCTAAACCATGAGTTTTTGGCGGACAAAGAGGTGATCAAAAAGAGCCATGATCATTCACAATATCAAAATACACTCTTGTCGTACTTATCAAACGGCATTGAAAATCATCAGTCGGTTGGCATCGCAAATGCCATTAATTATTCATCAATCAAAAAACGTTTTACAGTCATGAAAACAAACACATCCAGAAAATCATTTGTACTCAGGAGCCTTTTGCTTCTGCCCCTTACTGCCCTACTATTATTTGGGTTTAGTGAGCATCGTCAAATTGAAAGAGTGGTTGCCGAGGACCATGTCATTACAATTGATCTTTTGAGCAATGAAAGAGCAAAAATTGATAATGATATTGTTCATTTTAATGAAGTCGCTCAAATTATAAATCAGAAATACGTATCAACTTACGATTCTGGAAAAATGAAGGTGGATATGAATGTGGTTCAGCCTGTATATCTTAAAACCATAAACAATTGGTCCAAAGAAATTAGGACCACAGGCATTGAATTGATAGAGGTATTTGCCAATGAAGTGATTATGGAAGAAAATGAATTTCAAGAAAATGTTCCTATTACCTCTAGGACAACACTGTTGAACGCAAAACGTATGACCGTGATAGGTAAGGATCAAAAAGAAGCTGTAGCGGTTTCGTCTAGTTCAACGCTTCAAAATAACACCAACAAAACCATTAACCCGGTTGAAATCCATATCAATAAAAATGGCAAGCTGTTGTTTCAAAACAAGTTGGTCCCGTTGGAGGATTTGAAGAATGAGCTTTCAAAAATCAATGACCATCTCTCTTTTGATGAACGAGAAAAAACTATTCGTTCAATCATTAATGTTGATGCCGCTACCCCAAAAGACATCATCCAAAAAGTGGATATGATCTTTGAAGAATATGGTACCGCGACCATCAATATTGTGGGACCAAAAATGCAACAGCAAGGAAGCGCCACTCGCGCAGAAATGAAAGAGTACAACACCTTGGCCAAAAAGTACAATGAAATGGACCGTAACCACATGATGATTAAAAAGAGTGAGGTGATACGCTTAAAAGAAATCTATGGTAAAATGTCCGAAAAACAACGTTCAGACGCCGAGCCCTTCCCAGATTTTCCACCAGCCCCACCGGCTCCAGGCGCTCCTGAACCACCCATATCTCCAGTAAGCGGAGCAGGGGCGAAAGCCACCACACCTCACAATACAGTTCAACCTCCTGCACCTCCTGCACCGCCAAAGCCAATCGAGCACATTAAAAAAATGGTCGCTCAAGGAGCAACCTTTACCTTGAACGGCAAAGAAATTTCTGGGGAAAAAGCCATTGAGGTGGTCCAAAAGAACAAACGCATAAATATTGATTCTAGGGAATCCAACGGGGCCAACCCAGTGGTAAAACTATCAACCGACCCCATCGTCATAGAAAATTAAGTTTTTGAGACTTAAAAATTGTTAAAAGCCCCGATTATGGGGCTTTTCATGTAACAAATCGCCCAAAATCACGTTCTAATATCCTATCAATCAAAGAGAACACACTATGTTACAACGCTTTTTTATTTTCTGCTCCGGAGCGGACACCCAAATTTTAGAGACTTGTTCCAACGGGGAACGCAACAAATACGCTGGTATTGGTGCCACGGTATTCTTTACGGCCGTTATGGCATTTATAGCTTCGGGCTATGCACTTTACACCGTTTTTGACAACGTTTATATAGCCACATTCTTTGGTTTAATATGGGGCCTTCTCATCTTCAATTTGGATAGATATATTGTTTCCACCATCAAAAAGCGGGACAATTTTAAGGGTGAATTATTGCAAGCGGCTCCGCGAATTGTTTTGGCGCTGATCATTGCCGTTGTGATTTCCAAACCGTTGGAAATGAAGATTTTTGAAAAAGAGATCAATCAAGTACTCTTGGAAGAAAAAAATGCCATGACCTTAAACAACAAGGAACAATTGGCGCTCCAATACACCCCAAAAATTGAAAGCCTTAACCAAGATATTGCCAACCTGAAGAATGAAGTGGCTACCAAAGAAGCGGAGACCAACGCTTTGTACGACACCTATATTTCCGAAGCGGAAGGAAGAGCGGGCACTGGTCTTTTGGGCAAAGGTCCCGTGTACAAAGAGAAACGTGAAAAGCACGATGCGGCGCTAGTGGAACTCAATTCGTTAAAGGAAACCAACGCCGATAAAATTGAAAATATCGAGGCCCAGATTGCTGCCCTTCAAACCGATTATGATACGGCAGTGGCCGATTCCCAACCCATTATAGATGGTTTTGACGGATTGATGGCTCGTATAGACGCCCTTGGCAAATTGCCTTGGTTTCCTTCTTTCTTTATCTTTTTGTTGTTCTTGGCCATCGAAACCGCGCCCATCATCGCAAAATTAATGTCTCCGAAAGGAGAATACGACTTCAAATTCGAAGAGCAAGAAAGTGTAGTGGCTACTTGGATTACCCAAAAAGTGGAGCAACGCAAACTTTTGTTGGCCACCGATGGGGAGCTCAACCAGCAAATCTACGCGGACATTAAAAACGAGGAGGAGCTCTATCGCTACAAAAAGGAAAAAGCAGAAGAATTGTTACGTTTACAGGCGGACAGCTTCCACAAGCTTCAGGTGAAGAATCTGTAATTTTTTTAGTCGACAGTTGATGCTATCGAGATATTCTTTATCCCGTTTCAGCATCCTTCTTACATAGCACTGCCCTATCTTTACACGGTGTTTTTAAGCGATTTGAAAATAATAGTGACTAAAGCGCTTCGATTTAACGTGTATGAAGGATAATAAATGGAACCGGAAACGAATCCTGAGATTAATCGGGAAAAGCATTCTTGTTTTGTTGACATTGTTCATCATTTTGGTGGTGATCATCCGAACTCCTTGGGCACAAAACATTATTGTTTCAAAACTTACGGATTATGTATCCGGTAAAACAAATACCAAGGTCGAGGTAGAAAGAGTCTTCATCACCTTTTCCGGGAACATCATGGCAGAGGGAATATACCTTGAAGATAAACAGGGGGATACCCTTCTCTACTCCCAAGAAATTCAAATGGACCTCCCCATTTATCCTTTGCTCGTTAAAAATGAACTTTCCATAGACGATGTGGAATCAAAGAACCTCGTCGCAAATATTCACAGAGACACCGACCCCGAAAGTTTCAATTTTGCCTTTCTGATGGAGGCCTTTGCCACTTCGGATACTACTTCGGTTTCCGAGCCCATGTCCATTTCCCTGGGAGATTTCCAATTTACCGATTGGAAAGTGCGGTATGATGACACCTATCTGGGAACCAAAATCAATTTGAACCTCGGTGAAATGCAAATTGAGGTAACCGAATTCGACCTTGACGAAATGAATTTCAGAATAGATGATTTTGTTTTAAAGGACAGTCAACTTTCCTATGAACAGACCCATTCCCCGCCAACTTCCGATGATACTTCAACCTCGACCCCACCCAAAATTTCCATTGATGCCATTCAACTGGAAAAGGTAGAGCTTGTATACAATTCAGACCCAGATGACATTCAGACCAGATTGCAATTATCCGAATTTGATTTGACCGAGCTTGCAGTTGACGTTTCCAAAAACAGTTACAAAACGGATGAAATAACCCTAAAAAACTCCACCATTGTATTGAATCTAAATCAGGCCAAGGACACCATCCAAAGTCCAGAACAGGATATTGCTTTTCAGTGGCCGGAAATGGAATTACAGGCCAATCAACTGGATTTGGAATCAAACACCTTACGTTTTACGAGAAATGGTGCAAAGCAAAACGATTCTATTTTTAACCCTGATGCCTTTACCATCAATGAACTTACTTTCAAAGCGGATGATTTGAACTACGCTCCTTCGGACTTGGCTATTGAACTTGAAGCGTTCAGTTTTCGTGAAAGTTCCGGTATAGCCCTACAACAATTAGGCTTCGGAGCATCCATCACGGATACCAAAGCGGTTATTTCCAATTTGGCCTTACGGCTAAACGAGAGTTCTCTCAATGCCAATGCCGACATACGCTACGAATCCTTGGATTCGGCAATGAACAATCCGGAAAATAGCAGTCTTCAGTTGATATTGTCCCAATTGAGCCTGAATCCTTTGGATTTTCTGCGTTTTTCTCCAGAATTACAAAAAAACACCTACCTGAATACATTGTCCACAAATCCCATAACAGGATACGTTCGGGCTAGCGGAAGTCTGCAAAAAGTAGATGATTTTGAGTCTGAGCTGCAATGGGGACCATCCACATCTTTGAAATTGGAAGGAAGCCTTTCCAACGTTACACAAATGGAAACCCTTTCCTACAATTTGGACAACTTGGACGTTCGGTCATCGAAAGAAAACCTTCAACAATTTTTACCTTCGGATAGTTTGTCCATTAATATTCCCGAAACCATTACATTGACCGGTACGCTAAAAGGTGATCTTGAATCATTCCAGACCAATACCCTTTTAAAAATTCCAGAGGGACGGATAGCTCTGGATGCTTCTGTACAACTGGGGGAAACCAAAAAATTTAATGGAACCATTTCCACAGATAGTCTTCAATTGGGAACAATACTTCAAAATAATCAACTTGGGACCATTTCCCTACAACTCAAGGGTTCCGGTTCGGAAACGGAACTGTCCAATATGGATGCCCAATTGGAAGGAGTCATTGGTCAATTTAAATTCCAGGAATACAATTACAAGGATATAACCATTAGGGGGAAACTCTCCAACGGGAGTGGTGATATTTCACTTGCGTTAAAGGATGAGAACCTCAATTTATCAGCGAATACCCTCATCGATTTCACCTCAGAAAGCAACAATATAACCTTTACGTCCAACATCATCGGTGCCGACCTCCAAAAATTGGGCTTCACAAGAGATAATATTAAGATAGCAGGGGATATCGAAGGGTCATATAGAGGACTTTCCAGTAACTACGCCATTGAAGCTTCCATAAAAAATGGGATCGCTGTGACCAATGATAGGCAATATCAAATTGAGCCTATACTACTGAATGCACGCGTAGAAGATTCCATTACCGACGCCACCGTAAAGAGTGGTTTTCTAAATGGCGGTCTATATTCAAATGCATCCTTGAACCGAATAAAAACTGCTTTAAAAAGACAACTTGAGAACTATTTTTCCTCGGATAGTACCCTCTCCGAAAAACTGGATGATGTAGAGGCAAGATTGGATTTGGCCTTGAAACCAACCCCCATCATCTCCAAAGTATTCTTGGACGGTTTCGAAGACTTGGATTCACTGAACATTGATGTCAAATTTAATGCATTGACCAAAAAACTGGACGGGAAAGTATCCGTTCCAAAGTTTTCGTACGCCGGAAGTATTGTAGATAGTCTTGAAGTGGATTTGCAAGGCGATTCGACCAATCTGAATTTCTATGCAGGGCTCAAAAATTTTGAATACGACCCCATCAACCTTAAAAGAACCTTCATCAAAGGGAATTTAAAGAACAAAGAACTGGAACTGGACTTTAATTCCATTAGTGACACCACAGAGATTATGCATATTTCTTCAGAGTTGGTCTTTAAAAAGGATACCCTGAGCTTACATATTTCCCCCGAGAACCTATTGTTGAACAAAAAAGCGTGGGAAATTCCGGATGACAATAAAATCACGATGACCGAGGCTTATACGCAGTTTCAAAACGTAGTGTTGTCAAGGAACAATCAAAAACTGGAAGTTTCAACCACAGTGCCCAAAATGGACAAAGAGCATATTGGCATCATTTTCGAAAACTTCCAATTACAGACCTTTTTAAGCCTTTTAAACCCTGATGAAGCATTGGCAAAAGGAACGGTGCAGGGTAATTTTGTGGTGTTAAACCCATATGGTGCTTCGGGGCTGGTGTCCAAATTGGACATCAACGATTTCAGCGTGATGCAAAATCCGTTGGGCACCCTTAGTTTAAATGCCTCATCAAAATCGCTCTCCGATTATGATTTTGATTTGGCGTTGCAAAACGGAGGCGCGGATTTAAATCTGACAGGTGATTATGTGGCAAACGAAAACGGTGCACAATTAAATTTAGATCTGGATATTCAAAAATTTGAAACAAAGATTGTTCAAGCGTTTTTAAATGAAGAACTATCCAATCCGTCCGGGTACCTTTCTGGGAACATGGAAGTGAACGGAACACTAAGTGACCCAAATTATTCAGGAAGATTAAACTTTAACGATGTTGGCATTACCTTATCCGCCTTCAAAACCAACTTGGGCATAGATAATCAAACATTAAACCTGAATGAGGAAGAAATCACATTCGATAGTTTTAGCATTACCGATGCCGATAAGGGCACATTGGTTTTGGATGGTTCTATAATAACCGGAGACCTTCTGAACCCAGATTTTGAATTATCGATTACTGCTGACAACTTTAAGGCGCTTGACTCCAAAAAGGGCGATAACGAACTGGTTTATGGTACAGCGGTAATCGATGCAGATGTAGAGGTGACCGGCAATTTAGAGATTCCTATAATCAACGGAAGTTTCACGATTGGTGACGCCACCAACCTCACCTATGTGGTTCCACAAGCCCAGTATGAAATTCAAGGAAGGGAAGGCGTGGTGATATTTGTCAACAGAGAAAATCCCGATGCCATATTAACAAGGGATTCCAACGAGGCACCGGATTCCGTATTCGCTGGAATGGATATCAACACTACTCTGGAAATTTCCGACGATGCTGTCTTTAAGGTCGTGTTGGACGAAAAAACACAGGATATGCTGCAGGCCTCGGGCAATGCCAGTCTCAATTTAAATATAGCCCCCAACCAAGACATACGCTTATCGGGCAGATTGGAGCTTAGCTCGGGTTTCTACAGAACAAGCCTGTATAATTTGGTAAGCCGTGAGTTTACAATCAATAAAGGTAGTAGCGTTACTTGGTCCGGAGACCCGTACAATGCCAAACTGGATGTAACTGCCACTTACGAAATTGAAACTTCCGCAGCACCTTTGATGTCTTCCATTAGTTATGGTCAAGATAGCGGGGTTTCCAATCAATATCAAAGGGCTTCCACCTTTTATGTGTATTTGAACATTGGGGGTGAAATCACCGGTCCAGAAATATCCTTCGCTCTGGATATGCCAGAAAATGCACAAGGAAGTTATGGTGGCGGTGTGTATGGGCGTATACAACAGTTGAACCAACAGGAATCCGAACTCAACAAACAAGTGTTTTCACTGTTGGCTTTGAACCGTTTTTATCCTACCTCAGGAAGTGATGGAAGTGCCGGAGGCGCCGTTGCCCTAGCACGTAATAACGTGAACAAAGTACTATCCGGCGAACTCAATACTATCTCCAACAGATTATTGGGCAATACTGGACTGGAACTGGACTTTGACTTGGACAGCTTCCAAGAAACGCAAGGAGATGGACTACAGAACAGAACACAGTTGAACATCAGTGCTCAAAAGAAATTATTTAATGACCGTGTCATCGTTTCGGCCGGTAGCGCCGTTGATGTAGAAGGTACACCCTCCAGTTCCGAGACCGCCACACCCGTGATCGGTAATGTAACTTTGGAGTATCTTTTGAACGAACAAGGCAATTATAGGTTGAAGGGCTTTAGGAGACAGGAATACCAAAATATTATTGATGGTCAACTGATCGTTACTGGACTGGCATTTATTTTTGATAGGGAATTCAACAAATTTAGTCAATTGTTCAGTCCAATCAAACCAAAGACAAAGAAAGAAGAGGAAGACGAAGACGACACAGGAGAAAAGAACAACAACGATAAGAACCCATAATCCTAATATTAGTTTTTGAAACATCAAATCATAAAATATCTATTTTGTAACTGCCTTGTAGTGCTATTAGTGCAGTCGTGCGGTATAAAGAAATTCATTCCAGAAGGTGAGCGGCTATACACTGGGGCAGAGCTGGAATTGGATACTATTGGAGAAGTAGAAGGGCTAAAGGATGTGAAAACGGAACTTACCAACTTGGTAGAGCCCAACCCCAACACTACCTTTCTTGGAATGAAACCCGGTCTATATTTCCATTATAAAGCTCAGCGGGAGAAGCCCGGTTTTTTTTACAAATTCCTTAATAAATCTTTTGGTGAGGAACCGGTTTATTTTTCAGAAGTAGCTCCCGAGCGCATAGAGGAACTCTTGGTAAACCGGTTGGACAACAACGGTTTTTTCTACAGTATGGCCAGTTCCGAGACCATTCTAAAAGAAAAAAGTGCTTCCGTCAACTATACAGCAACCGTTCAAGAACCTTACACACTGGAAAATTATGAAGTGGACATGGATTCCTTACCGATTTATGATGAACTATTGGACATTGCCAAAAAATCACCACTATCCAAGGACAATCGCTTTGACCTAGATCTATTGAAAGCGGAACGGGAACGATTGGATTTCAATTTAAAGCAGCGGGGCTACTATAATAGCAATGCAAATCTTTTCATTTTTGAAGCGGATACCAATCAATATAAAAGCCGAAAATTTGATCTGTTTCTTCGTTTAAAAAAGAAAGCTCCCAAAAAAACGGCTATTCCCTATACCATCGATTCCATAACGGTATATCCAAATTATTCCATCGAGGGAGATACATTACCGCTTTCCAAACAAAACATTACCAATGTCAACGGAACGGACTTTATACAAAACGAGTATTACTTTAAACCTGAATTGCTGGAAACCTATATTTTGTTCAAAGAGGGAGACCTTTACAATGCCAACACCTCCAAAATCACAAGTAACCGTTTGTCCTCCTTGGGTAGTTATAAGTACGTAAACATTCAATATAGGGAACTGGATACCACAATGACCAATGGAAAGAGCGGCTCCCTCGCAGCAGATATTTATTTGGCACCGTTGACTAAACGTTCGTTACGTGCCGAAATTCAAGCGGTGACCAAATCCAATGGCTTCACAGGTCCGGGACTTTTACTGACCTATAGCAACAGAAACCTCTTCAAAGGTGGAGAGACCTTGAGCCTGTCCACCCATTTTTCCTATGAATCGCAATTGAGTTCTGGTGATAATTCAAATTTAAGCAGCATCGCATGGGGCGTAAAAGGTGATTTGATTTTCCCCAGATCCATCCCATTTTCACCAAAAAAATTCAGGTATTCCGTTCCCAAGACCAAGATCTCTGCTGGGGTCGATTACTTACGGCGAAGCCAGTTGTTTACCCTGAGTTCCATAAACGGTTCTTTTGGGTACACTTGGAAGGAAAACAGGTATGTGTATCACCAGTTAGACCCGATAAGTGTTAATTACTCCAGGTTGTCCAAAGTAACAGATGAGTTTCAACAAATATTGGACGACAACCCTTTTCTCCAAAGAAGCTTTGAGCAACGTTTTATCGCCGGGCTACTGTATGGATTCACTTATGACGAAGTATCCGATTTAGATAAAGAATATCCCATATTTTTCTCTACCAATATTGATTTGGCAGGCAACCTTTTCAGTTTGATAGATGGAGGTTCCGGCACCATATTGGGTTCCGAATATGCCCAATACGCAAAAATGGATGTGGATTTTCGATTCTATTTGAGATGGGACAGAGAGCAAACATTGGTTTCAAGAGTTTACGCAGGGTGGGGCGTGCCTTACGGAAATAGTGAAACATTGCCTTTTGTAAAACAATTTTTTTCCGGGGGACCGTATAGCGTTAGGGCTTTTAATATTCGATCACTGGGACCAGGAAATTTCAACGCTGTTTCGGAAGATTCCTCCACGGACTATTTCGACCGGTCGGGAAATTTGAAACTGGAAGCCAACTTGGAATATCGTTTTCCCATATTTTCATATTTAAAAGGCGCCTTTTTTGTAGATGCAGGGAATGTTTGGCTTACCGGAAATTATGAAGATTTGGAGAATGACCAGCAGACCAGCAATTCTTCCAACACATTGTTTACCGATGGCAAATTCGAATCGGATTGGTTAAATGAGGTTGCCGCAGGATTTGGATTTGGTTTACGGGTGGACATCCAGAACTTTGTTATCCGATTTGATTTGGCCTCGCCTTTTAGAGTACCGTATCAACATGAAAATGACCGTTGGAACGTTCCTTTCTTCGGAAACAATGGGAACAAGGCAACATTGAACTTTGCCATTGGTTATCCCTTCTAATCCTTGATGATATCCATCTTCCTCAACAGGAAGGACGCATTCATGTTTTGACAGACACCCTCCTTAAACTTATAATCAAAAAAGAGTTCGTCGTTTACGATTTGTGCATCAAAATAGCGGTTTTCCACTTCTGGAAGTTCATCGGCCAAGGTACACAGGCTCAAATCGTGTGTGGCCACCATACCGGTGGAGCCATTTTTCACCAATCGTTCCACAAACTTTTTGGAGCCTTCGGCCTTGTCCACACTGTTGGTGCCTTTTAATATTTCATCCAAGATTACAAAGCAGTCGTCCTTCTCCAACTCATCCACAATATATTTAAGGCGTTTGAGCTCCGCATAAAAATAAGAGGTCTCATCCGCCAAAGAATCTGAAGAACGCATACTCGTCAACAAACGTACAGGATTGTAATGTACCCCTTGCCCCTTTACCGGCAAACCCATGTTAGCCATAACTATCTGCAGTCCAATGGCACGCAAAAAGGTACTTTTCCCAGCCATATTTGCTCCGGTAACAATACAGAAACGTCCTTTTCCTATTTCAAAATCGTTCAGAATATTTTTTTGAGGGTCTACAAGTGGATGTCCTACTTCCTTGCCACTTAGTACAACATCGTTCTGTACCAATATTGGATAGGTATGATCTGGATGATTAAAGGCATATGTGCCCAAACTGATGTATGCATCAAACTGGGCAATGGCCGAAAACCAACCTTCTACCTCTTCTCCGTAGGTTGAAATCCACTTTTCAACGCTAAAAGCATAATAAACACTATATAAGCCTAGACCCTGCGCAAACATCGAAATTATGAGGTTGAACTGCTGCTCCAGCATCTTCATACTTTGAGAAAATTTCTTTAGAATTTTTGATGTCCTCTCCCCTTTTACTTCTAGTTTTTTCTGAAGCTCTTGCAGTAACTCTGAGTTGAAAGCATGTGCTTCCAGTTCCGAAATCAGTCGTTGGTGTTGTTGAATGGTTTCTTGAGCCTCCGATACATTTGTGGTAAATCCGATAATGTTCTTTGCATAGCGCCCTACGACTCCAGTACCCAAGAGATACCAGAACAGTATCAAACTTTCGGGCACTTGGCCCATAATCGCCAAGGTGATCAATACAATTGATAACACGCCAAAAATCGGCGGAACGATTCCCGCCCATTTGGGCATGAAAGACTTATGGCTTTTCATCCAGTCGGAAACCACATCGGGGGATATTTTGGGTCGAGTCTCTCCTGCCAATGCCGAAAAATGTTGACGCCATTCGGGTAATTGGGCCAGTTCCTGAATCGCTGCCTGTTTTTTGGCTATATCCTTTGGATACCCATCCAATAAAAGATTTGATAACACTTCCCTGCCTTGTTCCAAAACGGTACGGTTGGCGTATTGATAAAAAGAACCTCTACCAAACAAATCAAGGTCCTGTGCATACGGATGATTAGGTTCCAAGAACTCTTTTCCATCTGGCAAATGATGGAACTTTCGGGTCAATATATCCAATTCGGTGTCATTGATTTCAATGAGCCGTTGCAAGTATTCTTTATGTCTTTTTACGTTGCTGAATTTGGTCACCAGAAATAAAAACACTGCTATTCCCACCGGCAGCAAGTAGAAAACCAAAGTGTTCCCCCAAAACCAGTAGATTCCAAAAGCCAGTATCACAAATACAGACAACCGAAGGGTGGCCAAAACCCCTAATTGTTTTCGTGTTTTCTGTAATTCCTGTTGATGTTTCTCTTTTTGGGAGGAATAAAAGCCCTTTAAATCTTCCATGTACTATCAACCTAAATTGTTGAGCTCTTGTTGAAGCTTTTTGGTTAATCCGGATACGACCAGCTCATAGGAATGGTCGACTAAATCCTTAATCAATTGAGGTGGGAGTTGTTCCAAAAACAATGTATTCCAATGTTTTTTGCTCATGTGGTAACCCGGTATAATGGCTCCATCATGTTCCTCTCTGAGCTCCTCGCTCCTTTCTGGGTCGCACTTTAGATTACATTGGGGCGGGAGCCGTTCCAAAGGGACCAAGGCAAACATTTTGCCCATTACCTTAAACACTAAAGTATAGGCATCAAAAGGCAACTCCTCTGTCACCCCCTTTTTGCTCAGGCAAAGTTCCCTAAGCTCCTCTACATTCATTTTTGGATGCCTTCGGAGTCGTATACAATGACCTTTTCCCAAAGGTCCTCGCACTCTTCGATAAAAACGAGGTGTGGCGGCTCTGTTTGATAGGCTGCTTGGTCTTCGGCAGATTCAAAAGATAGAATCAGTGAGTATGTAAACGAATCGTCAACTACATCCCGAATCGCCTTTGGTGGCTTACCTATGAATTTGGTTTTGGCATACTCGGAATTGTTCAAAAATTTGGTCAAAGAGGCTTCAAAGGTATCCCTGGCCTCTTGGCTATCGGGATTCTTGAACCAAAAGAACACCGTATGCGTAAAAGTATGGTCAAAATTAGTCTTCATTTCATTTTTGATTTGTACACAACTGGAGGCCAAAACACCTACCAAAAGCAAGGTTATTATTTTTGTTTTCATACTATTCTTCTAAAGATTGTTTTTCTCTGTTCGATATTTCAAGAGCGGAATAATCCAATGTCCACCCAATGGTCTCTACTATTTTCTCCACCACCAAAACGGCCTGCAAAGCTTCCTTTCTGGCAGTTTCCATAAGTCCGCTCTCCGGTATCTTTTGTTTGATGTGCTCCTTGGCCTCTTGGTTGAGATTGGTCAAATCTGTGGGCGAAAAGCTGTTGAAGATACCATTTTTAATGTCGTAAAACTGAAGGTCGGGCTCAATGGACAATACTTCCGGTTCCGGAAAATGGCTCAGTACTATCTTCTTGTTCTCATTTTCGGCCTTCATGTTTAGCTTGTTCAAATCGTAGCCAATGTGTGCTTTGGCCTTAATGACTATCAATGCTTTCTTCTTACTTCGGAACAGGCTCATAAAGCTGTCCTTGGTATTCTCGTAGTGATAGATTTCAGCAAAATCTCCCTCCACGGACACCAATTTGCAAACGCTTCTAATTTTATTGAGGATTACGGTGGACTGTTCCTCTGTAATTTCCTTGTCCTTCTTTTTTCGAAACAGGGAATAGACCCAATACATTAATATTGCGCCCAGAATCAACCCTAAAACTATATCAACAATGTCACCCATGTTTCTTGCCTATTTCACCCAAATGGGTAAACTTGAATCCGTTGTCATATTTTAATCCGTAGCCAAAAATTCGGTCCAACGCGGAGTGTGAAAATAGAACTACCCCAATCAATTGGCATAAAGGTATGGAAAAGTAGATGCCCGTTAAATAGATTATAATGCCAACGCCTTTATGATGGAACAGGTTGTAGCAAAAAGCGCCGGCCTTGTCTCCGAAAAGGTAGCCCAACATACCGATATCGGGTGTCAATATCAATACTAAAAACCACCACCACACATAATCCAATAGACTGAACAGATAAATGCCAAAAGCGAACATCAGGGCTTCTTCCAGTTTTAGCGTTGTCTTCATTTGTTAATCTTCAATTTTAAAAAGTACCGGCCTACTAGGACTCGCATCGTTCTCAAAAGGCGCCACTTGAAGGTTTAAGAAATAGGTGCCGTCCTCCACAGGATTTGGTACATAAATAAACTCGGTAATGGTTGCTCTGGTTCTCGGTTTTCCGCTCATGTTCCAAAAGGCCTTGTGCGACAACAGTTCGCCCCCATCCCTTTCCTTATCCACGGATGGCAGGTCAATCAGTAAATGTTCCACTCCTTTTTTTACCAGATACTTTGCGGCATCCTCCATAAGGTAAGGTGGGTTTGAATCCGAGTATCTTTTGGACTTTTTATCCCCCAAATTTGGCAGTGTACGTATCACTACGGCTTGTCGTTTTTTGTTTCCCAAAGCATATTTTAATTGCTTTTCGGAGATGATAAAATCACCGTTCAATTGTTCGGGTGCCACCGTGATTACCTCGGCCAAAAAGAAAAATTTCTTTAATTTTTTGTTGATGGAATTGAACTCCTCCGATATATGTCCCAAACATTCCGTGTGTGTTACATGCGAATGTGGGTTGAACCAAATATCGTTGAAATTGGTGGATGCTCCCTCGGTTACCTTGCCCACAAATCCATCTTCTTCGTGCGGTGCTATTTTTGGTGGGTCCAAGTACCAGGCGTTCACGTTTTTGTCGCCACCTTTGAGCGATATGGAGATATCCAAGGGTTTTGTCAGATCTATTTTATAGTTTCGGGAGTTGTGTTTTATGGTGGCAATCAAATTTAGGTTATTTTAAAATTCCCAATACCATTGGGAGTTAATTCTACTTCATGGGTTTCTGCCTGCGCAGGAATGACAATTTACTACTTTAAATTAATCATAAAAAGGTCGGAGGCAATTCCGTCGACCAAAAACTTGGCTTTTTGAAAAGTCTCCATCAATTGGGAATGGGGTTTTATCAATCCAAACAGTGCATTTATCAATTTCGAATAAATCCTTAAATCGATATAAACTAACTTAAATCAATATTAAAAAAATTACATTATCAGAGTAATTCTCAAAATAGCGGATAATATTAACAAGGAAGAACTTTTAAAGATTGATTCTCTTTTAAAATCAGAAGGGATTGATGGAATTGAACTTTCGTACTTGGGTGAAGCTTATGGCCCTGTTTGGAAAAAAGAGGTAAATTATGATCTTAGTTTTATAAAAAAAATATCAAGTTTAAAGGGATTATCCTTATTCTTGCCCAAAACAGAACGGCTTGATTTTTTACCAATGACTTTGGATTGGTTAACCTTGGGGGAGTTTAATAAAAAAGAGGTGTCGCTAGAACCCATTTCTAAGCTCGGTAAACTTAAATCTTTGGATCTTGTCAGAAATTCAAAAGACATTGACAAGCTGTCCGAATTAAAACAACTTGAGCATGCTTCATTTACAGGTTATCCTCTAAACCAACTTGAATTTCTCAACAAATTAACCGGATTAAAAAGTCTATATCTGGGGTTTTGCAGGGGAGAGAATCTCTACTTTCTACGAAATTTAAAAAAGCTCAGAAATTTAGAGTTGTTACGAATCAACAATCTGAACAGCATAAGTTCTATTTCTGGATTTTCAGAATTAGAATGGTTAAGAATTCAAGATCAAGCTCAAATTACAGAACTTCCCTGTCTTTCAAATCTTATAAAATTGAACCATTTATCATTGATCAATCTTAAAAACCTGACCTGTATAAATTCTCTAGAAAGAAGTCATGTTAAAGAACTGGTGATTCTAGACTCCAATCTGACCATCGAACAATTGGCACCGTTGGTAAAGTCAAAAATTAAAAGGGTTTGTATTAACTTGAAAAGAAAGAAAGAAACCCAAAATATTGAAAAGATTTTGGGAAATAGAATTGTACCGTATGCTTCTACTAAATCCGAAAATCTGAAAAACAAATACTATAGCCGTTGGATGGATAAGCCCTGAATAATTATAATTATTGCTCCTTACTTCTCTTTACCCCTCATTAAAGGTGGCTGACCTTATTAAACTATTTCAAGAAAAACAAATCACTCGCAATGCCATCCGCCAAAAACTTGCCTTTTTTAGTGGTTAGCAATTTTCCATCATCCACAACTAACAAACCTTGATCTAAAAATTTTGATGATTGTTGGTTGAAATACTTCAGATAATTTTCCCCAAACTCCGATGCTATCCTATCCAAATCCACACCCCAAATGGTGCGTAGGCCGGTCATCACATATTCGTTGTACCTATCGGTCGTGGAAAGTGTCTCAATTTCCATGGGCAATTCGCCTTCTTCCATTTTTTTGATGTAGGTCGGGTTGTTTCGGATATTCCAACTGCGATGTTTTCCATCATAAGAATGTGCCGATGGCCCAACGCCCAAATAGGTCTTACCCAACCAATAAGCGGTGTTGTTTTTGGAAAAGTAATCAGGCTTGCCAAAATTGGAAATTTCGTAGTTCACAAAACCGTTGGATTCCAAAGTATCCACCAGAATATGAAATTGCTCTTGTGCCTGCTCGTCATCCACATCTGGAACAACACCTTTTTCTATGAATTTTTTGAGTGCAGTTCGCGGTTCCACGGTCAGTGCGTAGCTTGATATGTGAGGCAGGTCAAAATCCAATGCTTTTTGGATGTTGGCCTTCCAACGGTCATTATCCATCCCTGGGATTCCATAAATCAAATCGATGGTAATGTTGTCGAAATATTGTATTGCCTTTTTGATGCATTGCTCCGCTTCTCCGGCATTGTGGGCACGGTTCATCAATTTTAAGTCTTCATCAAAAAAAGATTGAATACCGATACTGAGACGGTTGGTCGAACTGTTGGATAGTTGGATTATCCGATTGTTGGATAAATCATCAGGGTTGGCTTCCAAGGTGATTTCCGGACGGTCAATTACTTTGTAGTTGTCATACACCGCCTGTATCAAAAATTCAATTTCATCATTGGATAAAACGGATGGGGTCCCTCCGCCAAAATAAATGGTTTCCACTTGATCATCCACCTCCGATTTCCGCAGCTCCAGTTCTTTGGCAATGGCGCTGACCATAACTTCCTTTTTACCCAACTGTGTGGAAAAATGGAAATCACAGTAATGGCAAGCTTGCTTGCAAAAAGGAATGTGAATGTAAATACCGCTCATTCAATGGACAATTAACAATTAGCAATGTACAATTATCATTTGGTCCTTTTTGTAGTCTTTAATATGGAGAACATAATTTTGGAGAGTTCATCAGCTTTGGAAATTAGAGCCGTGGCTTCCCCTTTTGATATGTATTCTGAATCTTTCAGCAGTGAAAGCCAGTATTTTACTTCCAAACTTTCTTTGTAGGCTATTGAGATTTTGGCCGAAAAATCTGCTGTTGAAATAGCGCCGTTTGCCTCAGAAACATTGGCTCCAATCGATGTGCCCGAACGAAGCATTTGTTTGGACAATACATATTCACGTTTTGAAGCTACAACACTCTTATATAATCTGACGATTTCCAATGCAAAATCGTAAGATTTCATCATCAAGGGATTCTTTTTTAGCATAAAGTAGGTGTATTTGGGTAATTTTGGACTGTTTATCGATAATTGTCAATTGGACATTGTTATTTAATCTTATCAGGATTTTGTTTGATAAAAGCCTCCCAACCTGTATAACTTTTACCGACCTCTACCCTGCCCTCGTTGTAGAAATGACAAACGGCGGCGGCCAGACCATCGGTACTGTCGAGATTTTTAGGCAAACTTTTCAGTTTTAAGACACTTTGGAGCATCCGGGCCACTTGTTCTTTACTGGCATTTCCATTGCCCGTGATGGCCATTTTAATCTTTTTGGGCATATACTCTGTGATTGGTATCTCTCTGGATAATCCTGCCGCCATTGCCACACCTTGGGCACGTCCCAATTTGAGCATGGACTGTACATTTTTTCCATAAAACGGGGCTTCGATGGCGATTTCATCGGGGTGATAGGTGTCGATGAGTTCCAACGTGCGTTCAAAAATAAGTTTGAGCTTGGTATAGGGGTCATCATACTTTTTCAGCATCAACTCGTTCATCTGCACAAAGTGTATTTGTTTGTTGATGACCTTAATGATACCGAAACCCATAATCGTGGTTCCCGGGTCTATACCCAATATGATTTTTTCTGTTGCCAAATTAGTTGGTGTTTAATACCAGCGGAAGCCTAAACCGCAAACCTACGGGGTTTCCTCTTTTCAATGCAGGGGCTACGGTAGTCAGGTCGTTCAAACGTTCAGAGATTTTAGTGTTGAAATCCGATATTTCATTGAGTACCGATGTTTTTTCTTCCACGTTCAACACCGAAATAAAACCGTGCTCATCAATCAGAAAATCAATATAAACGGTATCGTTCATATCGTTTCGAACTTGAAACATGAGTCCGGCCAAAGCTTCGGAAAAATATTCGGTGATCACATTTTGGAAACACTCCTGTTGAGCATCTTTGGGAGCGGTTTCGTCACAATCATCGAAAAGTGGATATTGATCCACATCGTTCCAATCGATGGCCATAAGTTCCTCGTTCACCAATTTTTGGGTCTTGTCCTCCTTGGACTCGAACAGCTCGCAGGACACGAGCAACCCCATAAAAATGATTAACAAAACAAACTTCTGCATGACAGCCCCTAGAATTTGGCTGAAATTACGACATTTTGAAGAAATCAGTTGCCGGCAAAATGGATTTCCTGCTTTATTTCGGAAATACGGTTTTGTACCCGTTCCTTGAGCCAAGGAACCACATCTGGGTACATGTCGAGCAACGTTTCGTAATAGTTTAAACTAGTTTTAGGGTCTTTGTAGTATTCATCTGCCAAAATACAGATTTGGTAATAGTTGTAATAATTGTCCTTGTTCTCTTCCCAAGCTTTTACATAGTAATCCATGGATTTTTTGGTATGTCCTTTTAATCGGGCTATGCGGCCAAGGTCGGCATATTCCTGTGGAAATGTAGCCATTCGCTCCTCAATGGATCTCTCGATATAGTATTGGGCACTGTCCAGTTGTTTTTCTTCAAAAAATACATCCCCCAAACCAATGTACGCTGCTGCAACTTTATCTGGAAAGCCGCTTAATTTGTAATAGGCCTCCAACGCTTTTTCCGGCTCCCAGTTTCGAAAGTAACAAAAGGCCAATTTCTCATAAACAAAAGGCTTTTGCTCCCCCAATTCCAATAATCGTTCGAAATGGGGAATGGCTAATTGAAACTGTCCGTTATTAAAAAAAGCCAATGCCTTTAAATTGATCATGGCCACATCGTTCTCGTAAGAGCGAAGTCCCTTATCAATATAGACCAAGGCTGAATCCTTTATTTCTTGACCTACATAATACTTGCCCAATGCGTATAAACTCCGTAAATGGGTACTGTCCACTTCTACAGCAGTTTTGAAAGCCTTGTTGGATTTATCTGTTTTATCCAAGGATTCGTAGGTTCTTCCCAAGTAATAGAAATACTCTGGATTCTTTTGTTCCGATGATGTCAAAACCTGAAACATTTCCATGGCGGACAAATAGTTTTTGGTTTTCAACAACAGTTTGCCCAATTCAAAGCGTGCCAATTCCAATGAAGGGTTATTGTCCAAAATAGCTGTATACTGCGCAATGGACTTATCATAATTCCCTATGGCATTGTAGGCCCTAGCAATCTGAAAGTTTGCCTTTTCACCCCCTTCCTTTGCATATGTATTGATGGCCGATGTATAGTTGCCCAAAGCATACAAACTATCCGCTACCGACAAAGCCGATGTTTGTGCACCGGCTTTAAAAAGTATAAACAGAAAGAGAACAAATACCGTCTTCAAATTGAGATTCTTTATTTTAGTTTAAATGTGATGGGAATGGAAAAAATAACGTCAGCTGGATTTCCATCTTGTTTTGCAGGTTTCATTTTGGGTAATCTTGCTATAATTCTATGAGACTCCTGTTCCAAAATAGGACTTGGCCCTTTGGATTTGATATCCACGATATCTCCGTCCGCGTTTATCCCGAACATAATCGCCACTCGGCCTTGAATTCCCTTTTCTTGGGCTTCTTGTGGATACCTAAAATGTTTACGGATATGGTTTTGGACATTCTCTAAGAAACAGGCCCTTTTGTCAGCTGCACTTTCACAGCCTGGAAAAATGGGTGCCTCATCGATAGCAGTAAATGGTACCCAACCATCTCCGCGCTCACTAAACTTTTGAATCTCTTTGTTCAATTCATCGTCATCATTGCCATCTAACTTAAACGTGATTGGAATCGAAAAAGGAACCTTGACCGTCTTACCTTCGTGTTTACCCGGTTGCATTTGTGGCAGCTTGGATAAGATACGCTCAGTTTCTTTCTCTAGAAGTTCATGAGGTCCCCTCATATTGATATCGCCTACATTCCCCTGCTCATCCATTATGAAAATAGTACTTACCCTGCCTTGAATACCTAAAGCTTGTGCTTCATCAGGATAATTAAAATGTTTACGGATGTGTGCTTGAATTTTTTCTTGGAAACAAGCCCTTTTATCTACGGCATTTTCACAGCCTGGAAAAACAGGCACTTCATCAATAACTCCAAAAGGCACTCCATACTCTTTTGTATCCGTAGCACTGTAACCGACAACGACCATTTCCTCTATTGGAACTACTCCTACCTCTTCTACTTTTGATTCATTTTCGCTCTCACAGGAGGTGTAAACCAACATCCCTAAAATAAGGGGCAACAACAATACATACTTTAACTGCCATACTGCTTTGGACTTCTTTTTTTGTAACATGACTATTCGTTTTTTGATTAGTGATCTATTAAAAAATTGATTGACAAAACTGATATTTTGTGTGTGGAACGCTTCCGACAACAGCATCTCGAAATGTGCTGCCTTGTTTTGCTTGACCGCCTTTTCATCAGCAATAAATTCATGAAGCTCGGCAAGTCTACTTTGGTAGATATACACCAACGGATTGAACCAAAATACGATTCGGGCCAGCTCAAAAAAGAGCAAATCCAAGGTGTGCCATTGCTTCACATGCACCAACTCGTGAGCCAAGATGTTGACTTCCTTGTCCTTTTTGATATCCTCGCCCATAAAAATGTTTCGAAAAAAGGAAAAGGCGGAAGAGCTCTTAGGAACGGTGACCTTGGTAAACTCTTTAAAATTCTCCACAACACTTTTATTTCTAAGCCTTGCAAGTTGAATTAACTTGTACGCAAACCAAATGGCAGCCAAAATGCTTCCAGCTGCCAAAACCAAATACGGCCATGGAATACGTTCCAGAAAACTTGTTTGTTCAGCACCGGGACCCAACACCACACCGTTCAGTTGGGATAGAAATACTGTTGTGGTCTCCAACTCTTGTGGCATAGTGGTCTGTAGGGCCTGAATCTTTACCCAAGGCAATATTAGGGACAGCGCAAACGTACCCAAGAGGTATACACGGTTCCATTGAAAAAAGGTCTCTTTCTTTAGAAAAAGGTCGTAAGTCAATAAAAAGACCAGCTGAAACGCCAAGGATTCCAAGATATAGATAATCATTTCTCGTTGTCTTTAATGTTCTTCATAATGTCTTCGAGTTCCTTCAAGCTGATATCGTTCTTCTTCATGAAAAAGGATACCATACTCGTAAATGACCCTTGGAAATACCCATCCATCAAGGTATTCAAACGTTGATTGCTGTACTCTTCCTTTTTCATCAAAGGAAAGTACACATGTCCCTTCCCTACCTTCTCATGGGACACGAATCCTTTGTCCTCTAAAATCCGAACAATGGTGGATACCGTATTATAAGCTGGTTTGGGTTCGGGCAATTCATCCAAAATGGCTGCAACATTGGCCTTTTTCAACTGCCATAAAAGCTGCATTACTTCTTCTTCTGCCTTGGTGAGTTGTTTCATTTTTCAACTAACTTTTTAGTTCAACATGAAACAAATATAACTAAATATTTAGTTTAAACTAACTTTTTAGTTTAAGAATTGGATTTTGTTTGTAACAATTGTCCGCTACATTTGTCTAACAGTAAAACACTTCCATGGATATTGCATTGCTCATTTTGGGGTTTCTTCTGATGCTGGTCGGTATACTGGGCAGTTTTTTGCCCGTTTTACCCGGGCCGCCCATTAGTTGGGTCGGACTACTTTTGCTCTACTTGACCAAGGCGGTACCAGATAATTGGTGGATTGTTGGAATCACGTTTGTACTCGCAATTACCATAACCATTCTGGATTATATAATACCAGCCATGGGCACCAAACGGTTCGGTGGCACCAAAGGAGGCATGTGGGGTACTATGATAGGGCTTTTAGTGGCCATCTTTGTACCTATTTTTGGTCCGTTCGGCATCATCATATGGCCATTTATTGGTGCATTGGTGGGAGAATTATTGAACAAGGCCAATAAAAAAACCGCCCTTAAGGCGGCTTTTGGTTCGTTTTTAGGTTTTTTGACGGGTACTTTTATGAAGTTTGTGCTTACGGTTGCTTATGCCGTTTTTTACGTTTACATAGCCATCAAATACGCGGGAGAACTTTTCACGTTTAGTTAGTCAAACCACTCCACTTTATCGGCAATCGGGGTTCTTGCGGATGGTATTACATCACCCTCGAAATATCCCATGTAGAAGAAGCCCAAACATTTTTCTCCCTCATTCAAATCAAAGAATTCGTCCATAAACTTGATGAGACCGGGTGAAGACCAGTAGCTTCCTATGCCAAGTTCGGTGCAACACAACCACATATTTTGTACCGCCATTGCCGTAGAGGCAATTTCCTCCCACTCGGGCAAACTCTCTTTTGGGTCACGTTGCATACAAATGGCAATTACAACTCCCGAGCTGGACGGATTGAACTGTAATTTTTTAATGGTCATCTGTTTTGGGTTCGGGTCCACCTCTTCATATTTGTTCGAGAGGAAAACACCCAATTCCTGTTTCTTCTCGCCAGTAAGGACTTTAAAGCGCCAAGGTTCGGTTTTCTTATGTGTAGGGGCCCAATTGGCCGCTTCCAAAATCTTCTCCAAGGTTTCCTTGGCGATGGGCTTATCTATATACTGCTGAGGAAAAATACTTCTTCGCTCCTTGATCAAATCAAATATCATACTACTTATTTATGTTGAATCCAAAGTTACACTCCAAAAGGTTCACATCATAATTTCATGAGCAAGTCCATACATTTTTGAAGCGCAGGATTGCGATTATCGGTTTTCCAGACCATGCTCAGCACCGCCCGTTGTTTTATGTTCTTCATTTCAATAAACTTTACCTTCATCTGAAATCCATGTTGAAGCGTCGTCGGTACAATAGCAATGCCCAATTTATTCTCCACCAATTTAAAAATGGTTTGTGCATGTACCGATTTATGGGACACATTCGGAACAAATCCACTATCTTCACAAATACTGAGCACGGTATCGTAGTACATGGGACTGTAATCTTGAGAAAAAAGGATAAAATCCTCATCTGCCACTTGGTTGATGTTCTTAAAATTCTTTTCATTCAAAGGATGGTCTTTTGGCAGCACCAAAGAAAAGGTGTCTTCAAAAACAGGTCGGACATCCAGACCTTTTGGTACGCGGGACAATCGGACAAAACCAAGATCCAATCGGTCTGCCAGTATCGCATTGATTTGCGCCCGGTTCGAAAGCTCTTCCAAAGTGGTATGGACTGTTGGGTATTTTTCCTTCAATCCCAGCAATAAATTGGGCACCACATTTTGCATGGCCGAACCCAAAAAACCGATTCGCACCTCCCCCAATTGCCCTTCTCCTATAAGTTTTATCTGTTTTTTGGTCTGCTCCAGATGATTTAAGATAAACTCGACCTCCTTTTTTAAAAACTCCCCCGCAGGAGTCAGGCTCACCTTTTTCTTGTCCCGAACAAACAATTGGGTGCCCAATATTTCTTCCATCTGTTTGATTTGCGTACTCAAACCAGGTTGGGAAATAAACAACTTTTCGGCTGCTTTTCTGTAATGAAGCTCTTCGGCCACTGCCAAAAAGTAGATGAAATGTCGAAGCTCTATCTGATAATTCATAGTTATTGATTATTACAAAAATAAGTATTGGTAATTATTAAACCTAATTGATACTTTTGAATAACCGTGATTAATCATCTAAACAAAAAGCTGTCAGGTCGAGCGCAGTCGAGACCTTATTTTTAAACTTTGAGTCGCTTAACTTCTCGACTGCGCTCGAAGTGACAGCCAAACACCATTGATTTCAATTAATCCTTGGGTAATTTAATTTCAACAACATGGCGATAGACCGAACATTTCAATTTGGTGAAGACCATTTAACCGCAAGCATAGCTTTGGGTATGGCCCATGGCTCCATAAAAGGTATTCTTACCGATGAATGCCTGCAACATGTAAATGCGAGTTACCAACGTGTACAGCGTATCGTGGAAAAAGGCGATACAGTGTATGGCATCAATACGGGTTTTGGCCCATTGTGCAGCACCAGAATATCCAAGGAAGACACCAAAATCCTTCAATCCAATATATTAAAAAGTCATAGTGTGGGAGTGGGCGAACCTATTTCCACTGAATTGGCAAAAATCATGTTGATTCTTAAAATCCATGCTTTGGCTAAAGGGTTTTCCGGTATTGCCGAAACCACCCTGCAACGTATGCTTTGGCATTTGGAAAACGATGCCATTCCCGTGGTTCCCTCTCAAGGTTCCGTAGGGGCTTCTGGCGATTTGGCCCCACTTTCACATTTATTTTTGCCATTGATTGGTTTAGGCAAAGTGGAATACAACGGAAAGACCATCCCAACCGAGGAATTATTCCAAAAAACGGGATTACAACCTTTGGAACTGGGACCAAAAGAAGGTCTTGCCTTAATCAATGGAACCCAATTTATTGCTGCTCATAGTGTGATGTTGGTTCATAAACTGCAATATTGTTTACGGCATGCGGACATTATCGGCGCCATGATGCTCGAAGGACTACAAGGTTCCATGAAACCCTTTTTTGAGGAATTGCACGAACTAAGACCCTTTAAAGGGAACCAACACGTAGCGGGCAGAATCCGTACCCTGCTTCAAGGTTCTGAGATTTTGGAAGACCATATCGATTGCGAACGGGTGCAGGACCCCTACTCCCTTCGTTGTATGCCACAAGTGCACGGTGCCTCACGTAATGCTTGGCTTCATTTGAAAGAGCTCTTAGAGATTGAACTTAACTCGGTGACAGACAATCCTGTCATCATAAATGATGAATTGACCATTAGCGGTGGAAATTTCCACGGACAGCCCTTGGCCATGGCATTGGATTATGCCGCACTGGCCGCTTCGGAAATTGGAAACATCTCCGACCGACGCATCTATCTGGCGCTCGAGGGTAACAGTCCGGGTGTTCCGAAATTGTTGATGAACGATACGGGTATCAACTCAGGGTATATGATTTTGCAGTACACCTCCGCAGCATTGGCCAGTGAGAACAAAAGCTTGTGTTTTCCTGCCAGTGCGGACAGCATTCCCACCTCCTTGGGACAGGAGGATCATGTGAGTATGGGCTCCATCAGTGGTAGAAAAGCACTGAACATTATTGAGAATGTAGAGAAAATTCTAGCCATTGAACTATTGACCTCGGCCCAAGCATTCGAATACAGAAAACCATTAAAATCAGGAATTCTGTTGGATGAAATCCATACATTTCTGAGAACCAAGGTGGCCTTTGCCGAAAGCGACCGTGTCTTTGCTGATGACATTGAAAAAGGAATCGAAATCATTCAAAACAGGGAAATCATTGATTTGGTAGACCGTGTGATGGACGAAAAACAACTGAAGTGGAACGCACCACATCTTGATGAATTTGAAACATACTAAAATGAACAGACCACTTTTAATAGGACCTTTTACCCAATTGATACCCATGACGAACCTCCCCTTAAAAGGAGCGCTGAAAGATGAACAATTGACCATCATCGAAAACGGGGGCATTTTGGTTTCCGAAGGAAAAATTCTCAAAGTCGGTGTTTTTGATGATTTAAAATCCGAAGATGTCGATGTGCACCATATCGAAGGCCAACATGTTTGCCTGCCCGGATTTATAGACTCGCACACCCATATATGTTTTGGCGGAACGCGTGCCCGTGACTACGCTTATCGAAATGCCGGAAAAACCTATTTGGAGATTGCAAAAGCAGGTGGCGGTATTTGGGATACCGTGACCCAGACCCGAAAGGCATCACAACAAGAATTGGTTGAAGGGATTGTTTCCAGAAGCCAAAAACATCTCAAAAATGGGGTCACTACTATCGAAGTAAAAAGCGGTTATGGTCTTTCTGTGGATGAAGAATTGAAAATGCTACGCGCCATCAAACAGGCCAACGAAACCTCAAACGCAACCTTGGTCCCGACCTGTTTGGCAGCCCACATGAAGCCGAAAGATTGGGATCAGGACAAGAATTATTTGGACGTCATCATAAATGAATTGTTCCCGATCATCAAAACCGAAAACTTGGCCAAGCGCGTGGATGCTTTTGTGGAAGAAAGTGCTTTTTCCACCGAAGAAATTAAACCGTATTTTCAAAAAGCAAAGGAAATGGGATTCGATATTACCGTACATGCCGACCAATTTACCACGGGAGGCAGCCAAGTAGCCGTAGATTTTGACGCGGTGAGTGCCGACCATTTGGAAGCCAGTACCGAAAAAGAAATCCAACTGTTGGCCAAAAGCAACACCATTGCAACGGCGTTGCCCGGGGCATCCATCGGTTTGGGTTGTGCCTACACCCCTGCCCGTAAAATTTTGGATGCAGGCGGTGCTTTGTCCATTGCCAGCGACCACAATCCAGGGTCTGCGCCCATGGGCGACCTGTTGACCCAGGCCAGTATTTTGGGAACTTTTGAAAAACTCTCCAACACCGAAGTACTTTCAGGAATTACGTTTAGAGCCGCTGCCGCTTTGCGTTTGGCAGACCGGGGAAAACTGGAATCAGGGTCACAGGCAGATTTTGTGGTTTTTCCAACAGATAATTATCAGGAGATTACCTATCACCAAGGGCAATTAAAGCCAAGCCAAGTTTGGAAAAAAGGAACGCCCATCCACTAATACATTGCATCATGACCGAATTTCAGCAACAAATAGTACAAGGCATACCCGATCAGCTTCCCACAAAAAAAGCCTATCCCAAAAATGGGAATCCAGCTCCAAAGCGTAAAGACATTCTTTCCAAAGAGGAGAAAAAACTGGCCGTACAAAATGCGCTTCGTTATTTTCCCGAAGCTTGGCACAAAGAACTTGCTCCTGAATTTACGAAGGAACTCAAAACCTATGGCCGCATTTATATGCATCGGTTTAAGCCCGATTATGAAATGTATGCCCGACCTATTTCGGAATATCCTGCTAAAACGCATCAGGCAGCAGCCATCATGCTGATGATTCAGAACAATTTGGATCCTGCCGTGGCACAACACCCCGAAGAATTGATTACCTACGGAGGCAATGGGGCGGTTTTCCAAAACTGGGCACAGTACCTGCTCACGATGGAATATTTGGCAGAAATGACAGAGGAACAGACCTTGAACATGCATTCTGGGCATCCAATGGGTCTTTTCCCATCATCCAAAGAAGCACCAAGAGTAGTGATTACCAACGGGATGATGATTCCCAACTACTCCAAACCCAACGATTGGGAACGTTTCAATGCCCTTGGCGTTACCCAATACGGACAAATGACCGCAGGTTCCTACATGTACATTGGACCACAGGGCATTGTGCACGGAACCGCCATTACGGTCATGAATGCGTTCCGAAAAGTGTTGGAGAAAAACGAATCCCCCGAAGGCAAGATTTTCTTGACAGCTGGACTCGGCGGCATGAGCGGTGCCCAACCCAAGGCTGGGAATATTGCAGGAGGCATTACTATTTGCGCGGAAGTCAACCCCGAAGCTGCCAAAAAACGCCACGACCAAGGTTGGGTGGATGAACTTTTGGTGGATTTGGACCTGTTGGTCGTTCGTACGAAAGAAGCCATTGAAAACAAAGAAGTGGTTTCCTTGGCGTACATCGGCAATGTGGTGGATGTTTGGGAACGTTTTTACGAAGAGGATATTTTTATCCATTTAGGTTCCGACCAAACCTCGTTACACAATCCTTGGGCGGGCGGTTATTATCCCGTTGGACTTTCTTTTGAAGAATCCAACGCTTTGATGGTGGAAAATCCAGATACATTCAAGGAAAAAGTACAGGAATCATTGCGAAGACAAATCAATGCCATCAACAAACACACCGCAAAGGGTACCTATTTTTTTGATTATGGCAATGCCTTTTTATTAGAAGTTTCCCGTGCAGAGGGTGATGTGATGGCCGAAAATAATATCGATTTCAGGTACCCTTCCTACGTACAGGATATTTTGGGACCCATGTGCTTTGACTACGGATTTGGACCCTTCCGATGGGTCTGTACATCTGGTGACCCAAAGGACCTTCAAAAAACGGATGCCATAGCCCTTGAAGTCATGAAAAAGATAAAATCCGAAGCTCCAGAAGAAATCCAACAACAAATGCAGGACAACATCAAATGGATTTCGGATGCGGAACAAAACAAATTGGTAGTGGGTTCACAAGCTCGAATCCTTTATGCTGATGCCGAGGGACGAAGCAAGATTGCGGATGCTTTCAACACAGCTATTGCCAAGGGGGAAATCAGTGCTCCCGTGGTGTTGGGACGCGACCATCACGACGTAAGCGGAACGGATTCGCCTTTTAGAGAAACCAGCAATATTTACGATGGTAGCAAGTTCACCGCCGATATGGCCATTCAAAATGTGATTGGCGATAGTTTTAGAGGTGCGACTTGGGTCTCCATCCACAACGGTGGCGGCGTTGGCTGGGGCGAAGTTATCAATGGTGGGTTTGGTATGGTACTCGATGGTTCCAAAGAAGCCTCCAAACGATTGAAGAAAATGTTGTTTTTTGATGTTAACAATGGTATTTCCCGAAGAAGTTGGGCCAGGAACAAAGAAGCCCGCTTTGCCATTGAACGAGAAATGGAACGCTCCCCCGATTTAAAGGTAACTTTGCCGTATCTTGTAGATTCCGATATTTTGGACCATCTTTTTTAATGTGATGAAACACTACGAACCCCCGAAAAAAGACCTTTGGACCGGCAGAGTCTCCAATAAATGGTTGTATCTGCACGAAAAAGTGCATTGTACACCCTTGGAGGAACTTCCCGAAGCACAGAAAAAATCCATTTCCCTTTTGGGCTATGCCTGCGATGCCGGTGTGCATCGGAACCAAGGTCGTGTGGGTGCAGAAGATGGCCCGGATGCCATCAAAAGCAGTTTTGCCAAAATGCCCAACCACTTAGGCAGTAATGTGCTTTTGCACGATGTGGGCTCGATAACTTGCACCAATAGCGATATGGAATCTGCCCAAGAACAACTGGCTGAAGCAGTCAAAACTCTTTTGGAGAAAAAACAGTTCCCAATTGTTTTGGGCGGTGGGCATGATATGGCCTACGGGCACTTCAGCGGCATCAAAACATATTTGGATGATAAAAAAGAAGGGCAAACCCTCGGCATCATAAATTTTGATGCGCATTTTGATTTGCGGAAAAATACGGAGCAGAGCAATTCGGGCACTCCGTTTTATCAGATAGCGAAAGACTGCGAAAAAAAGGGCATCGATTTTAACTATCTCTGTCTCGGCATCCGTAAAGATGCCAACGACCGAAATCTATTTCAAACGGCAAGGGACCTTGATGTCATCTATGTGATGAACGATACGTTCCAAATTCCTCTACTGGAAGAAATCACAACCTGGATCAATGCCTTCGCCAAAAATGTGGACCACATTTATGTGACCATCGACTTGGATGGGTTCTCTTCGGCCTACGCGCCTGGGGTCAGTGCTGCTTCGCCCATGGGTTTTAGCCCATATATGGTTTTGGAATGTTTAAAAACGATTATCGGCTCTGGAAAACTCATCAGTATGGATATTGCCGAAATGAATCCGAAGTACGACATTGACGGACAAACGGCAAAATTGGCCGCTTCGCTAGTGCATCATATAGCGCATAGTGTTTCTGGAAGTTGACATTTTAAAGGTTGAGATTTCTCACACTTCTCCCGATAGCTATCGGGATTTGGTTCGAAATGACATGACCATTCAAAGAAGATTAACTGGTCATTTCGAAATGAGGAACGCAGTGACGATTGAGAAATCCAATTGTTATTTTAGCCATTAATACTATAAATTGTTTGATACGAATTTCCACTAATTTTTATTAGCTGTACCCTTCCCTACACAAACAAAAAAAGCCTTCCAAAAGGAAAGCCTTTCATTGGCGAGCATCGGTTTGATGCTTCAACCTGATTCCAATCATCGCGACTGGAATCCAACACAACGGAACAAAGATAACAAAGGATTTTGAACTTGCCGTCTTTTCAATAAAAATCAGGTTAAAATCATCCCCAGAAAACAAATTTCTTATTCTACTCGGAACATAGCCAATGGTTTGAAACGCCTGCCTGTCCGCCCTACAGGCTGGCGCTCGGAGATGAGACTGTTCGTTTTTGACAAATCATCAAACTGCTTTGATCACATAGGTAACCACTCCCCAAATAATCAAGTCGCTTTCGCTAAGCACCTTTATGGGTTTAAAACTCTCATTTGCGGGCATTAGGGTAATAGTATTCTTTTCTATGTGCAACCGTTTTACGGTAAACTCACCATCCAAATAACAAACGGCAATCTTGCCATGTTCCGGGTCTAAACTGCGGTCTATGACCAAAAGATCCCCATCATCCAGTCCTGCGCCTATCATGGATTCTCCACTCACCCTCGCATAAAAAGTCGCTTCTTTGTTTTTGATCAAGGTTTTGTCCAAACTGATGCGTTTTTCCTTAAAATCGTCTGCAGGTGAAGGAAACCCTGCGGATACGGTATTTTTGGACAAAGGCGCACCCTCACTTTGTTCTTCGCTTGGCACATAAAAAGTAAGTGATTCTGTTTCTGGCAATTTTTTGGAAGTCATTTTACTTTGATGATGTCATTAATGTTTGTGGTGTATTTAGGCGAAAGATGTTTTTGACGCATCTTCCATGTTCTTTCCAAATCTTGATTGGCTATTTTCATTTTGTGAGTGCCATATTTATCATTGATACCGTCCATAACTTGCATGAGCTTATGGTGTTTTGGGTTTTCGGACAGGAACAGATCCAATTGTCTCTCATTGGTAGGCACCAGTCCCGACACGATCACCCCTGCCTTTTTATACTTGATTCCTGGTTTGAAGAGTGCCACAGCTGCCCTAACCGCATAATTGCTAATAGTGAGGCTTGAATCCGTAGCATAAGGCAGCGTAATGATAAGACTGCTCCTATCTTGTGGCTCATCCTTTTTGTGCCTGTCACTTCTTAAAAGCACAACCAAATAGTTACAACTGCTTCCTTGGCTCCTCAATTTTTCGGCACAACTGGTCGCAAAAGTGGATATCCTCTCTTTGATATTTTCAATATCGGAATAGGTGCTTTCAAAACTTCTGGTAGTGGCTATGGCCTTTTTGTCACGGGTGTCATCGTCCAAATCCAATGTCGGGATGCCCTCCAAATCTTTCTTCAGCCTAAGACCAATGATGGCCATTTGTTTTTTTACCCATTCATCCGACAGTTGGGTAAAATCATAGGCTGTTTTTATATTTTTGGTCTGGAGCCGCTTCTGGTTTCCCCGCCCTATCCCCCAAACGCTTTCAATCTTGGTCCATTTTAAGGCTTTGATCCTTCTTTCATCAGAATCAATAACGTACACACCCCCTGTTCTGGACTTTAGTTTTTTGGCAATCTTATTGGCTACTTTGGCCAATCCTTTTGTGGGCGCTATACCAATACTGATAGGGATTCCTGTACATTTTTGGACCATTCGTTGGATTTCCCTTCCGTAAGCATCAAAGTCATAACTTTTGAAACCATCAAACTTTAAAAAAGCTTCATCCACACTGTATACTTCCATATTGGGGGTGAATGTCCCTAGAATATTCATTACTCTACTGCTCATATCGCCATAGAGGGGGTAATTGGATGAAAACACTTTGATGCCATTTTCCTTACAAAATTGTCTGTACTTAAACTCCGGGGCGCCCATGGGCAATCCGAGTTCCTTTGCTTCATCGCTTCGCGAGATAAAACAGCCATCGTTGTTGGACAGGATACCCACAGGAACATTATTGAACTGGGGCTGAAACGCCCGTTCACATGAGGCATAAAAGTTATTGCAATCTACAAGGGCGAACATGCTTTTTAAAATACTCGATTTTTGCTAAATTACATAGTAAATATATTGCGATACAAATTCAAATTAAAGGTAATTCCATTCAGTGGACAAGGTTATCCAAAGTTGCAAGAAATAGCTATCCAACCTCAAAAACCCTATATTAAGGCATGCAAGAACAATTTACCAGAAACGTTTCCCTTACCGGCAACATCAAATTCACAGGCCTACAAATTAAAGAACCCATGCAAACCGCAGCAGGTTTTTTAGGAGTTAAAGAAGCATTGAGACATAGCTTTAAAGAAATGGGGATTGTCAATTCCATGCGGAGCCTGTTAGAAATGAACCAAGAGGATGGATTTCGTTGCCCAAGCTGTGCCTGGCCCGTACCAGAACATCCGTCTAAAATTGCAGAATATTGTGAAAATGGTGCAAAAGCCTTGGCCGACGAAGCAACTAGAAATCATATTGGAGCAGATTTTTTTTCAGAACACTCGGTGGAGGAACTGTCCAGATTAAGTGATTTTGAACTGAATAAACTAGGACGCATTGTAGAACCGATGGTTCTAAGGTCAAACAGTATTCACTATGAACCCATCACTTGGCAAGATGCGTTTGAGTTGATCTCGGATGAACTGCACCAATTACAAGACCCTAACGAGGCCATTTTTTATACTTCGGGCCGATCTAGCAACGAGGCTGCCTATCTCTATGGGATGTTCGCTCGTGCCTTTGGCACCAACAATATGCCGGATTGCTCCAATATGTGCCATGAATCATCAGGAGTAGCGCTTTCTGAAACCTTGGGAATCGGGAAAGGTTCCGTAAAACTGGATGATTTATATGGTGCAGAAGTCATTCTTGTAGTGGGGCAAAATCCGGGTACAAATCACCCAAGAATGCTATCTGCCTTGGAAAAGTGTAAAAAGAACGGCGGTAAAATCATCAGTATAAATCCATTGGCAGAAACAGGATTGGTCAATTTTAAAAATCCACAAAGTTTAACTGCTATGTTTGGCAACGCTGAACCGCTAGCAGATATTCATCTACCCGTAAAAATCAATGAAGATGTTGCCTTGGCCAAACTAATTCTGAAAAAATTAGTGGCACTTGACGCCAAAAACTCCAATGTCATCGACCATGAATTTATTGTTGAATATGTTGATGGATATGATGCCTTATTGAAAGATTTGGGCCGATATGACACGGAAAGCCTTCAGCAAAGAACCGGGGTCTATATGCGAAAAATAGACAAGGTGGTCGAATTATTGGCCAAAAATTCCAAGATTGTGGTGTGCTGGGCCATGGGAATCACCCAACACAAAAATGCAGTGGATTGCATCAAGGAATACGTGAATATTTTGTTGCTAAAAGGCGCAGTCGGCAAACCATTTGCCGGCACCTGTCCTGTTCGGGGACACAGTAACGTACAAGGTGACCGCTCTGTTGGCATTATGCATTACGTCAACAAAACCCTTAATTCCAAAATACAGGAACATCTCAATTTTGACCCTCCTACCAAAAAAGGTTACGATACGGTAGAGGCCATAAAAGCGATGTATGAGAAAAAGGCCAAGGTCTTTGTCTGCTTGGGAGGAAATTTTGTAATGGCAGCCTCGGATACCCAATACACGGCCGAAGCCATTCAAAATTGTGATTTGACCGTACAAATCAGCACCAAACTGAACCGTAGCCATTTGGTGACCGGCAAAACTGCCTTATTGTTGCCCACATTTGGTCGCTCCGAAAAAGATGAAAAGAACGGAGAGCTCCAATTTTTGACCATGGAGAGCAGTACTGGAAAGGTAAGACAGAGCAAAGGATTATTAAGACCTGCTTCTGAGCACATCAAAAGTGAGCCAGAGATTATTTCTTTATTGGCCCACACTTATTTTCGGGGAAACCATTCCATGAACTGGTACGAGCTTGGACAAGATTACAACTTGATTCGGGAATTGATAGACAAAACCGTAAAGGGATTTGAAAATACAAGCGAACAATCCAAAGGTTTTGGATACTACCTACCCAACAATGTACGCAATCGGGATTTTAGAAAACTTCCCAACGGTATGGCACAATTGTCCATTACCCCATTGCCCGACCATCAACTGAAGCCAGATGAACTATTGTTGATGACCATTAGATCCCACGATCAGTTCAATACTACCATCTACGGATTGGATGATCGTTACCGTGGCATACATAATGAACGCCGTGTGGTTTTTATGAACGAAGAGGACATGAAGGAAAGGGGGTTAGAGCAAGCTGATATTGTGCATCTTCATAGCAACTATGATGGTATACAGCGTACGGCCGAAAAATTCCTCGTAATCAAATATCAAATTCCAAAAGGAAACATGGCTGCCTATTTTCCTGAAACCAATATGCTGGTGCCGCACAATCATTTTGCCGACAAGAGCCAAACGCCCATCAGCAAATCGATTAAAGGTACCGTAGAAAAGGCTTCGTAATGTATTATTTGAAGGCCTGAATACCTGTAATATCGGCTCCCGTAATCAACAAGTGAATATCGTGCGTGCCTTCATAGGTTATTACACTTTCGAGGTTCATCATGTGACGCATTATGCTGTACTCTCCGGTGATTCCCATACCTCCAAGCATCTGCCTTGCTTCTCTGGCGATTTTTATAGCCATTTCCACATTGTTGCGTTTGGCCATGGAAATTTGAGCCGTTGTGGCTTTACCATCATTCTTTAATTGCCCCAAACGAAAAGCCAATAGCTGTGCCTTGGTAATTTCTGTAATCATTTCGGCCAATTTCTTTTGCTGAAGTTGATAGGCCGCAATGGGCTTCCCAAACTGAACACGTTCTTTGGCATAACGGAGGGCGGTATCATAACAATCCATGGCAGCGCCAATAGCTCCCCAAGCAATCCCATACCGAGCTGAATCCAAACATCCCAAGGGTGCACCCAATCCATTTTTGCCGGGTAAAAGATTTTCTTTGGGCACTTTTACGTTATCAAAAATAAGTTCTCCGGTGGCGGAGGCTCTTAACGACCATTTGTTATGGGTCTCTGGTGTGGAAAAACCTTCCATGCCTCGTTCCACGATAAGCCCGTGTATTCTTCCTTCATCGTTTTTGGCCCATACCACCGCAACATCGGCAAATGGCGAGTTGGATATCCAGAGTTTGGCTCCGTTCAGTAGGTAGTGGTTCCCTGCATCCTTGAACTTAGTTTCCATCCCTCCCGGGTTGGAACCATGATTGGGTTCTGTAAGTCCAAAACACCCCATCCACTCTCCTGTGGCCAACTTTGGAAGATATTTTTTACGCTGTTCTTCGTTACCGTATGCAAAAATCGGATACATAACCAAGGAAGACTGAACGGACGCAGTTGAACGAACTCCACTATCACCACGCTCTATCTCTTGCATGATCAAACCATAACTGATCTGGTCCAGCCCGGCACCACCGTACTCTTCAGGAATATAGGGCCCAAAAGCACCAATTTCGGCAAGCCCCCCGATAATCTGTTTGGGAAACTCTGCTTTTTGAGCAAACTCCTCTATTATGGGCGATACATCGCGCTTTACCCATTGACGGGCTGCATCTCTAACCAGTTTATGCTCCTCGGAAAGCAAATCATCCAAGTTATAGTAATCTGGGGCTTCAAATAAGTCGGGCTTCATGCTGAATAAATTTTAGTAAATATAACATTTCATCTACGCATTGTTACATTTTTAAATAAAATGCTTGCGTTAATTTGATGTATTCCTCGGTGTATTGATGTCTTGCTGTCTCAATAACCAAATCATCAATGACGGTCTCCTTTTTATTGAAGTTGAACTCCATCAAACTCCGTTTAAAATCCGAATCAGGATTACCTTTTACCCTTGTGATTCTCATCGGAAACAATCCTACCTTGTTGGCCAAGGCGATAAATGAATCTTCTTCCTTAAAAGGGATGATAACCGAAAAAATGCCATTGTCAGTCAAAAAATGGGATACCCCTTGAACTAATTCCTCAAAAGGAAGCGAACTATTTTGCCTTGCACTGTCCCGGGATTGGCTGCTACTGGCCACTTCTTCAGTATAAAATGGTGGATTGGAAACAATCAAATCATATTTGTCGTCCATTTCATTCACAAATTCATCAAAACCCGCATGATAACAGAACAGTCTGTCTCCCCACGGGGAAGCCTCAAAATTGTAGACGCACTGTTCATAAGCGTCATCGTCAAGCTCTATGGCATCTATAGTCTCGGCCACCGAACGTTGGGCAAGTTGCAGTGCAATAAGTCCGGTCCCTGCTCCTATATCCAAAATGGATTCAGGATAATTGTGCAAAGATGCCCAAGCGCCCAACAATACCCCATCGGTACCGACCTTCATGGCACATTGGTCTTGATGGATAGTAAATTCTTTGAATTTGAATGGTTTCATTGCATCAAAGATAAAGCAATACATGTACCTGATTTACAAATATCAATTGAAACAGGGCATTCGTTAGTTCAAACAGGGCATTCGTTAATTCTACCGTTTGCAAATCAAATGAATATGGTTAATTAGCCTACAACTAAAGGGGATAGTCCCCGATAAAATCATTACCAAATTATTTAAACTTTTTTATGATTATGAAGAAAATCTTATTTTCACTACTACTTATGTTTGCCGTAGCACAAGTTTCACAGGCACAAGAAGAAGGTAAATTCCGTGTTGGGTTAGACTTGGGTTACACAATGCCAGATGGTGGAGGCGGAGTATTGATAGCTATTGAACCAAAGTACAATATCGCCGACAACATGAACATTGGTCTTCGATTTGAATCTGCTGCCATGGCCAAAAATGTAACTTCTGATGGAGTATCTTTAGAGGCTAGTTTGGCCGCAAGCGGAACCTATTCAGGTACTTTTGACTATTATTTTACCTCTGGAAGCTCTTCCTTTGCCCCATTTATGGGTGCTGGAATTGGATATAGCTCCATAGCCAATATAGATTTTGATGAATCAGGCCCTGACAGTGAAGAAATTGAGTTGGATGGAAAGTTTGGAGGGCTTATCCGTGCAGGTTTTGAGCTTGGTAAACTACGTTTAGCTGCAAGTTATAACCTTATCGGCAAGTCTGATCTAGGAGAAGGCATTGAAGTAAAAAACTCCTACTTGGGCATATCTCTAGGATTCTACCTAGGTGGTGGCAAGTGGAAAAAATAAAATTTCGTCGAGTTTTGTTAAGTGAAGAGGGGGCTATTTTGCCTCCTTTTTATTTTATCCCAAATATAAATCTACCAAACCTTCGGGAGTTTTAACATGGATGGTTTTATTTTCCCTATCCACTTTGATAATAATGTCATCACTAACGGGAATCAATAACTCCTTATCCCCTTTCTTGATTTCAAATAAATCTTGAGAAGCACTATCGTTCACGGATTCTATGATACCAATATCACCGTGGACCTCATCCATAACGGTAAAACCGATTACTTCATGGAAATAAAACTTGTTTCCCTTTAGCGGCGGCAGCATGGTAAGTGGTAGATAAAGTTCCGAACCGACAATATTATCGGCACTGGATTCGTCCTTAACCTCTTCAAAATCGATGCGGAGCAAATTGGATTTGTGCAATCGGCATCTATCAATAAAAAATGGAATCAGGTTGTTTCCAAAAGAAACAAGCACTGATTCCATATTTTCGTAGATATCGGGCTCATCGGTGTCCAATTTAACCAACACCTCGCCCTTAAAACTATATTTTGAAACGACTTTGCCCAGGTAGAAACAGTCTTCCTTGCGCATCGCCTAACGTTTCTATTCTTCTTTTTTGTCAGCTTCTTCAGCGGCAGGAGCTTCCTCAGCAGGTGCTTCTGCAGTAGTTTCCTCGGTTGAAGCTTCAGCAGCTGTTTCTTCAGCAGCCTCCTCTGCTACTTCCTCTTCAGGTAGTGCAGCGGCAGCTCTCTTCTCGTTAACCTCTTTTTCAGCTTCCAAGGCTTTTGCTCTAGCCTCTGCATCGGCCTTGCTCAATCCATCTTTCTTATCTTGGATTTTTTGCTCTTTCTCTTCCAACCAAGCGTTGAATTTTTCTTCAGCTTGCTCTTCGGTCAATGCTCCTTTGCGAACACCGCCCAACAAGTGATGCTTCAACAAAACACCTTTATAAGAAAGGATTGCTCTTGCAGTATCTGTAGGTTGCGCACCGTTTTGCAACCATTTTACGGAACCATCAACATCTAGATTGATTGTAGCTGGATTGGTATTTGGGTTGTATGTACCCAATTTTTCCAAAAACTTACCGTCTCTTTTTGCTCTAACATCGGCAGCAACTACCCAATAGAATGGTTTACCTTTTTTACCGTGTCTCTGAAGTCTAATTTTTACTGGCATATCACATTAATTTGTAGGGTGCCCGACCCTGATTATTAATTCTTTTTTATTCGCTTATCCGTTAAGCGGGTGCAAATATACACTTATTTGTTTATAGCACAGTAATTAAACCAAAAAAAGTTAAATGGCTTTAACAACTGACGGTCCTTCCGTTAAACCTATTTTAAACCCTCCTCTATTTTTGGTTTTGAGCATGTTAACCCTTAGTTTAAATATAGAAGTCATCGAAAAACGATGACCATTAACCTAAAATGAAGAGAGATTATGAAGTATACAGTAGAAATGTCGTACAAATTAAATGAACTTTTGGAAAGAACCTATGATGCTGAAAAAGGATTTAAACAAGCAGCTGATAAGGTAGATAATAAAACTATCAAGCAATTTTTCTTGGATAGCCACAATCAACGTGAAAATTTTGGAAAAGAGCTCAAAGCTGAGATTATGTCGTTTGGAGAACAACCAGAAGATAGTGGAAGCACTAAAGGCAGTATCCACAGATCATGGATCAATTTTAAATCCGTTTTCTCTTCCAACAATGAAGAAGCAATGTTAGAAGAAGTACATCGCGGAGAAAAAGAAGCGATAGAAACTTACAACGATATTCTTCAGGATAAAGATTTTGTGTTGCCACCAACCACGGAAAGTTTGTTGATGAAGCATAGAAATGCCATCAGAAACACCTTGGAAACGGCAAACATTTTTGAAACAGCAGTATCATAATTCCAAAAGTTAATAGATACAATCAGCGGAAAAAAGTCGGGATATATTCCCGGCTTTTTTTAGTTGATAACTCCTAAAAACTCTATTTCTCCAAATCTATCTTCTTCCGTAATTTTATCTATTCTTTTTTTGACAGATACAGATAGCCTATGTACTTGATTTTTGACACGGAAACCACTGGTTTGCCCAAACGCTGGGACGCCCCGATTACCGATACTGACAACTGGCCCAGATGCGTTCAGATAGCTTGGCAGTTGCATGATGAACTCGGCAATCTGATAGAGCACCAAGACTTTTTGGTAAAGCCCGAAGGTTTCAACATCCCGTATGAAGCGGAACAGATACATGGCATATCCACCGCACTGGCTGAAGAAAAAGGCGTGCCTTTAAGCGAGGTTTTGGAAGCTTTCAACAAAGCTTTGCAACAGACCAAATTTGTGGTGGGTCAAAATGTGGGGTTCGATATCAACATTATGGGATGCGAGTTCCACCGGGAAAGTGTGGAAAGTCCTTTGACCGAACTCCCAGTTCTCGATACCTGTACCGAGCACACCGCAGAGCTTTGTAAAATACCGGGAGGACGTGGCGGTAAATTCAAATTGCCCACCCTAACCGAACTGCACGAATTCTTGTTCGGCGAGCCCTTTGCCGAAGCGCACAACGCCACGGCGGATGTGGAAGCCACAACGCGCTGTTTTTTGGAACTGGTCCGTAAAAAACAATATTCCTATCAAGAACTGGATGTGCAACCCGATTATTTTGAGCGTTTCTCCGAGGCCAATCCGCAGGAGATAGAGCTCATCGGGCTAAAGCACATCAACCTAAAGGCAGCATCAAAAAAAATTGCCGATGCCCTTTGGGCCGAAGATACCGGTGGGGTTTCCGACGCGGAAATCAAAGAGAATGTGGAAACTTTGGAGGACGAACCCTTTGTTCACCTGCACAACCACTCCCAGTTTTCGGTACTCCAGTCCACCATCAACATAAAAGATTTGGTAAAGGCCACTGCCAATCATGGCATGCCTGCCGTTGCCCTTACTGACCACGCCAATATGATGGGCGCCTTTCACTTTGTGAAAGAAGTGATGGGGCACAACAAAGCGGCAAAGGCCAAGAACGAAGAACTTGTCGCCAATGGCGAAGAACCTACCGAGAAAGAAATTACCCCCATCGTTGGTTGTGAATTCTTCGTTTGCGAAGACCACACCAATAAAAACGTAAAGGACTACGGACATCAAATTGTGCTATTGGCCAAAAACAAAAAAGGCTACCACAACTTGGCCAAAATGTCCTCCATTGCGTATACCAATGGTTTCTATTACGTGCCCAGAATCGATAAAAAGGTGATTGAGCAATACAAGGAAGATGTAATTGCCCTTACCGGAAACCTATATGGCGAAGTGCCCAACAAAATCCTGAACGTTGGGGAAAACCAAGCAGAAGAAGCACTTCTGTGGTGGAAAGAACAGTTCGGTGACGATTTCTACATTGAGATCATGCGTCACGGTCAAGAGGATGAAGATCGGGTCAACCAAGTTTTGGTACGAATGGCGAAAGACCATAACGTAAAACTTGTTGCCACCAACAACACCTATTATTGCGATAAAAAAGATGCCGAAGCACACGATATTCTACTGTGTGTAAAAGATGGCGAAAAACAATCCACACCCATTGGTCGCGGACGAGGTTATCGTTACGGACTGCCTAACCAAGAGTACTATTTTAAGTCTTCGGACGAAATGAAGGAACTCTTCAAAGATTTGCCCGAAGCCATATTGAACATCAAGGAAATCGTGGACAAAATCGAGCCGTACGACCTTGCCAGTGATATTTTGCTGCCCAAATTCAGTATTCCCGAGGAATTCAAGGACCCACAAGACGATGTAGATGGAGGCAACCGTGGTGAGAACGCCTACTTAAGGCACATTACCTATAAAGGTGCCGAAAAACGGTATGGAGAACTGACCGATGAAATTCGGGAGCGGATAGACTTTGAGCTGGAAATCATTAAAAACTCCGGATATCCAGGTTACTTTTTGATTGTGGAAGACTTTATCCGTGAAGCAAGGAACATGGATGTTTCCGTAGGTCCGGGAAGGGGTTCTGCCGCTGGGTCTGTAGTTGCATATTGCTTGACGATTACCAATATCGACCCCATGAAGTATGACCTACTTTTTGAGCGGTTCCTAAATCCGGACAGGGTATCCATGCCCGATATCGATATTGATTTTGATGATGAGGGCCGTAGCCGAGTAATGGACTACGTGATCAATAAATATGGTGCAAACCAAGTGGCGCAAATCATTACTTACGGTACCATGGCCGCCAAATCATCCATTCGGGATACCGCCCGGGTTTTGGATTTGCCCTTGGGCGATGCCGACCGTATTGCCAAGTTGATTCCCAACATGTCCAAGCTCAACAAGATATTTGGCGTTGAGGAGAACGAACTTAAAAAGAAGTTCCGTTCCGAGGAACTCGAAAAAGTATACGAGCTTCTCAATATAGCCGAAACCGATGATCTAGAAGGACAAACCTTAAAAATGGCTCGTGTTCTCGAGGGTTCGCTGCGAAATACAGGAATCCATGCCTGCGGGGTCATCATCACCCCGGACGATATTACCAACTTCGTACCCGTTTCTGTCGCCAAGGATTCCGACCTGTACGTTACCCAGTTCGACAACTCGGTGGTGGAAAGTGCCGGTCTGTTGAAAATGGATTTCTTGGGATTGAAAACCTTGACCCTGATCAAGGACACCGTCAAAATTGTAAAAGCAAGAACAGGAATAGAGTTGGTCCCCGATGATTTTCCGTTGGATGATGAAAAAACATACGAGCTTTTTCAACGAGGTGAAACAGTAGGGGTGTTCCAGTACGAATCCCCAGGGATGCAGAAACACATGAAAAACCTGAAACCTACGGTTTTTGATGACCTTATCGCCATGAACGCCCTCTACCGCCCCGGTCCCATGGAATACATTCCCAGTTTTATTGCACGTAAACATGGTGATGAAGAAATAACCTATGACCTTCCGGACATGGAAGAGTACCTACAAGAAACCTACGGGATTACGGTATACCAAGAGCAGGTGATGTTGCTCTCGCAAAAATTGGCCGGTTTCTCCAAAGGTGATGCGGATGTACTTCGAAAAGCCATGGGTAAAAAGATTTTTGCCCTGCTGGAAAAGCTAAAACCACAGTTCCTGGATGGTGGCGAAAAAAATGGACACCCACGGGATGTTCTGGAAAAAATATGGAAGGATTGGGAAGCATTTGCCTCCTATGCATTCAACAAAAGTCACTCTACCTGTTACGCCTACATCGCCTATCAAACAGCTTATCTAAAGGCCCACTACCCTGCCGAATACATGGCAGCAGTGTTGTCCAACAACATGAACGACATCAAACAGGTCACCTTCTTTATGGAAGAATGTAAACGGATGGGACTGGAAGTTTTGGGGCCGGACGTCAACGAATCCTACTATAAATTTGCTGTAAACAAGGACAATGCGGTACGTTTTGGTATGGGGGCCATAAAAGGCGTGGGACGCTCTGCTGTGGAAACCATAGTTGAAAACCGCAAAGACGGGGGAGCATATAGATCCATCTTTGACATGGCAAAAAGGGTCGACCTGCGGGCGGCCAATAAAAAAGCTTTCGAGAACCTAGCATTGGCAGGTGGTTTCGATTCGTTCGGAAATACACACCGAGCACAATACTTTCATGATGAAGGAGACGGCATTACTTTTTTAGAAAAAGCGGTAAAATACGGTTCCAAGTTCCAAGAGAACCAAAATTCGTCACAAGTAAGCCTTTTTGGCGAAGCGAGCGATGTACAGATTCCAGAGCCCATTGTTCCTCCTTGTGAGGAATGGGGCACCATGGAAAAGCTCCGTCGCGAAAAGGAAGTGGTCGGTATTTATATTTCAGGCCACCCATTGGACGATTTCAAAAAAGAAATCAAGGCTTTCTGTAAAAATACCGTTAGCGATTTCGCCCGATTGGAAGAGCATGTAAATCGTGAACTCACAGTCGCCGGGGTCATTACCGATGTTCAGCACCGCGTTTCCAAAAACGGTAAAGGCTGGGGCCTCTTTACATTGGAAGATTATAATGAATCCTACGAATTACGGATTTTTGGAGAGGAGTATTTAAAGTTCCGTCACTTTTTAATGATCAATTCTTTCGTACATGTGCGAGCGTTCGTTCGTGAAGGCTGGGTAAACCGGGATACGGGCAAAAAAGGTGACCCAAGGCTTCAGTTCAACGATTTTAAACAGCTTCAGGATGTAATGGATGCCTTTGCCAAAAAGCTCACCATCAAACTGAATATAGATCGCCTGCAAGAGCAACGCATCAAAACACTTAAGGACACTTTAACATTGCATAAGGGGGACCATCCGATAAGTTTTGTAATTTATGAGATGCAAGAGGAAATCAAACTCAAACTATCGAGCCGAAAACAAAAGGTAAAGATAAACAGCGAGTTACTTTCCGAACTGGAAGCACATGAGATTCATTACAAGTTGAATTAGACCATAATTATTGTCAATAGCGCAATAATTAAAACGAATACGCCCTATGTAAGTTAGATGGGCATTATTTGACTAACTTTGCATAATATTAAAACAAATAAGATGGCACTAGAAATAACAGATGCGACTTTTGACGAAGTTGTTTTAAAAAGTGACAAGCCTGTCCTAGTCGATTTTTGGGCAGCATGGTGTGGGCCTTGTAGAATGGTAGGTCCAATCATTGAAGAAGTAGGACAAGAATACGATGGCAAAGCTGTTGTTGGTAAAGTTGATGTTGATGCAAACCAACAGTTTGCTGCTAAATACGGCGTACGTAACATCCCTACTGTTTTGGTTTTTAAAGATGGTGAAGTTGTAAACCGTCAAGTAGGTGTATCTCCTAAAAAAACCTATACAGATGCTATTGATGCAGCACTGTAAAACAAAACTTGGAATTAGATTTTAAAAAAGGTTTGGCAAATGTCAAACCTTTTTTATTATATCTTGTCTTTCAGAAATCAGTTTATGGACGTACGATCGGAACTCAGTAAAGCCACCTTTTTCCAAAACTTGGAGCTTTTGGCCCATCAAATTGTGGAGGGGTTTATCAGCGGCATTCACAAAAGTCCGTTCCATGGATTTTCGGCAGAGTTTGCCGAACATAAGATTTACAACCCCGGACAGAGCACCAAACACATCGATTGGAAGCTCTTTGCCCGGACGGACCGCCTGTACACCAAACGTTTTGAGGACGAGACCAACCTGCGCTGCCATATGATTTTGGACAACTCGGCCTCCATGCACTATCCGGAGGTGAAGGAATATTCCTTGGACCACCTCAATAAAATTAGTTTTGGGATACTTTCCATTGCCGCTTTGATGCAGGTTTTGAAAAAACAACGGGATGCAGTGGGTCTCAGCATTTATTCTGACACGTATGATTTTCATGCTTCGGAAAAGAACAGTGAACGCCATTTTCAAATGCTGTATTCCAAACTAAATGAGGTAGCAGCGCATAAAACAAATACCAAAGAGACCAAAACCTACACATTCCTGCATCAAATAGCAGAAAAAATACATCGAAGGAGCTTGATTTTTCTCTTTACCGATATGTTTCAGACAGAAACCGAGGAGGAAAAACTTTTCGAGGCCTTGCGCCATCTCAAATACAACAAACATTCGGTAGTTCTTTTCCATCTTTTAGATAAAGAGCATGAACTCAACTTTAATTTTGACAATACGCCCAAACGTTTTGTGGATGTGGAAACGGGTGAACAGATAGATTTGTATGCCGATTCCATTAAGAAAGCATATTCAGAAAAAGTGCTAAAATATCAGAAGGATCTCAAACTAAAATGTGCCCAATACCAAATAAAGTATGTGGGCGTAGATGTTCGATCCGGCTTTTCCCAAGTATTGAACTCGTTTATGATAGAGAGGCAAAAATTCGGTTAATTATTTTTTTAAAAAAATGTTTTGCCATATCCGAAATGAGAATGTATATTTGCACTCGCTTTAAAAAAGCAAATGAACAAGATTTGAATCCGACTGTTGTCGGAGTCTAGAAAGATAAAATCATTGGTCTGGTAGTTCAGTTGGTTAGAATACCTGCCTGTCACGCAGGGGGTCGCGGGTTCGAGTCCCGTCCAGACCGCAAAAAGCTCCGAGAAATCGGAGCTTTTTTGGTTTTACACCTTTGCTTTATTTCAATAAAAAAGTCCCCATTACTAAGGCAACAGGGACTTACTTTCTATCAGTACAACTTTATTATTCAGAAACAATAAAGAGACTGGCGATGGCAACTGCATCATCTCCTGATAATGCTTCGTCATATGCTTCAGTGGATGCTTCCATGCTAAATGAAGGGCCGCTTCCCAATGTGGTTACGTCCACACCTCCCTGAACTACATTTTCCTCACCATTGTATACAGCCTGTGTAGCTTCAGGCATACCGGCGCCACGCTCATTGTTGGTAATCCAGCCTTTAAGACCTCTCAATCTTCTTACTTCAGAGGCGTGCATGGCTTCTACGGCATGTATCTGCAAAGCAGGAGTCAAGAAGTCAGACCCCAACAAATTACCAGCCTGCCCTTTGTAGGCCCTTACCCCAGTATCTTCAAACGCTTGGGCGAGTGCCAATAATTGAGCATAAGCGGTTTCTTGACCTACGCCGTTCTCATTGAACGGGTCAAAAGCACCTCCAGCGGTAAAATCGAAAGTAGGTTTTTCTACCGGGGTAACTCCTGCACCTTCCAATCCTGCAATCAGGAAATCAACATGTGCTTGTTCGTGCTTTGAAATTTGCATGTAAACTGTTTCTGGCCTACCACTTGGCAATACTCCGGATTGAAGGGCCAAATCATAAAACTCGTCCTCCAAATACTCCAAGGTCAATGCCAATTGCAATGCACTTACCGGGTCGCTTCCTGAATCTTGTGCAAAGGTTTTATTTGGCATTGTGGCCAATCCAAAGGGAATTGCACTTAACATTGCCTTTTTACCAAGCGAACCTAAGGTACCGAACATGTCCCGGCGCGATGGCTTGCCCTCCAATAGGGTTTCATTAGTAAATCCGTCCAAAAATTTTATAATATCCATATTGTATATCTTTTTTAAAGTTTAAGGTAAATTGTTTGCTGTGAAAGGAGTCTGTATGAATCCCGTATCTCCTACTGCGGAAAGAACCACCGATGGGTCCAAAGCTGCTGCAAGTCCGGTGTCCGTAGTTACATAATCATCTCCGGCGAAATCTGTGGAACCTGGGTTAAGCAGTGTCCGAATTGCGGAAGCATGCCTCGCCTCTACAGATACAATCTTCCCTGCCAATAGCAGATATCCAGGGTTGCTGATCAGACGGCCTGCACCATTGTAGGCTGCCACTCCAGTATCTTCCAATACACTTGCAGTGGTAAGCACTTGCTCCCTGTTATTGAAATCCAAATCACCATAATCAAATTCCAGTGTAGGAAGTACCAACTCAGTATTACCCTCTACGGCTGCAGTAATAGCTGTCTTAAAAAAGTCCCTATGGTTTACTTCATGATAATAAAGGTCTGTCAACACTTGCATTTCCTCATCGGATATGTTCGCATAAAAGGAATTTACGACCTTGGTGTAAAAATCAGCTTCCAACTGTTCCAGTGCATATGCATAATTAAGGACACCCAAATCTCCTTGACCAAGATCAAAAATATCTGGATTTGGATTTGGGTCTGGGTCCGGCATCATTCCCATTCCATTGTCATCGTTGCTACAGGCCACCAAAAGACCAGCTCCAACAACTCCCATACCTCCCAATTTTAGAAACTGGCGGCGGTTTGTTGCCTTTTCTACCGGTTTTACTTTGACTATACTTTTTCTCATAAGGCGAATTGTTTTAAAAGGTTAATACGATCCTACTTACGAGGTATATGAGAAGTGGTTTGGTCTTAAATGTTAAAAAAATGTGAAAGCTTTGAAATCTTCTTGTTTTTTAACTCAAAACGCAGGAAAAATTAAAAAGAAGTATAAAAATCTACATTACCTGAATTTTAAACATACTTCTGTAAGTATTTGATTTATAAATATATTACAATCCAATAGACATATCTTTTAATTAAATTGAATGTCTTCAGCCCTGATGTATGGAAATCTCGGTATATGGTAAAAAAATATACATCTTTCATTATATAAAACCCGACACCTATAACGTTATAGCTAACATAAACCTCTTGTATTATTGGGATTTAAGGCCTGATTTTCTTACCTTTGTATCGATGAACGTCAAGCTCCACGAGAGAAAAAACTGTAGAATCCTAAGTTTTAATTATCTGGTATTCAGAAACCAGCCAGATAAGTTCATTCCGCCTACCTTTTAATTACCTTCCCTTCACCCGGGAAGTAGACCCTATTACTATGGGAACTTAAGGACCTTTCGTCCATCCTTTTCCATTTAGCCCTAATCGAAGCTTTAACTAAACTAAAAACTTAAAAATTAATCCGTTATCGTTCAAAACAAAAGCATGGTAATTAAGACCTACGATGCCTATACAAGGCTTTCTACCATGGAAGCCGACCGGTTCGCCAATTTTCTCTTTGACCACCAAGAAGGCAAGAGAGCTACAAAAAAAGCCATTAGAAAGGCCATACAATATTCTACCAAAGATATTCCCGGCCTTGGCGGATATGTGTTCGCCATGGAGGATAAAAATGAAATTTTAGGTTTGGCAGTGGTGAACAAAACAGGTATGGGAGATTATATCCCCGAAAATTTTTTGGTCTTCTTTGTGATTCACAGAGACCATAGGAACAATGATATAGAGCAAAAATTATTGGATTATACCCTCCAATATTGCAAAGGGGACGTTGCCGTTCACATTACAGGTGAAAACCAATATCCGAACAAAAAATTTTTTGAAGAAAAAGGGTTCCGTGCAACCCATTTAGAAATGAGATTGAACAGATAAACCATTATATGTTAAAAATTGAAGTTAAGCCAGGCGAAAGTATTGAAAGGGCTCTAAAACGCTATAAAAGAAAGTACAGAAATACAAAGCGTTTGGACCAAATACGAAGCCGTCAAGAATACACAAAAAAATCAGTAGAACGCCGAAAAACACTTAAAAAGGCACAATACAAAGAACAATTCCTGAACGAACAGGAAGACCAATAACATCTAAAATTAAAGTATCAATAACAAAAAAATGAGACTTTCTAGAATTAAAAGGGAAACCAGATATGAAAAACGCTATAGCGTTAAAATGGGAGAGCTTACCACCCGTGTCACCTACATAAAAAGGTACATTATGGGGCTTCCCGTCCGCACTTTGCACAAGTACCGTTCAACCTATTACGGTAAGGTCAAAGACTGCAAAGAATGCAATGTATTATCATAATAAGATCATCATAATTTATTATATAACCCTTTAATATAAACAATGAAAGTATTGGTTATTGGCGCAGGTAACATGGGGCTTACCTATGCCACAGGTATGTCTAAATCCAAACTGTTGAAAAAACGCAACATCATGGTGCTGGACAAGTCAAAGGAAAAATTGGAAGAAGTTGGTAAAATCGCCTATTTCGATGCCATAGACAAAATCGAAGATTGTGTTCCTCAAGCGGATATCATCTTTTTGGCCGTAAAACCCTATCATGCCGAAGAGCTTTTCCAACGCATGAAATCCTTGGTAAACCCAGAACAATTGTTCATATCCATTATGGCAGGGGTTACCATCAATTTTATACAAGAATCACTTGGTATAAAAAAAGTGGTAAGGGCCATGCCCAATTTACCAGCTCAAGTTGGTAAAGGTTTGACCAGCTACGTGTCCGCCGAGGAAGTTTCCCGATTGGAACTTTTTATGGTTGAAGGCCTATTGGATACCACCGGAAAATCCCTCAGGGTAAAAAGTGAGAAATATATTGATGCATCCACCGGAATTTCCGGAAGTGGACCAGCATATGTTTTCTACTTCATGCAAAGTATGATGGAAGCCGCACTACAAATGGGATTCTCCGAAAATGTTTCCAAAGTACTCGTGAGCCAAACCTTTACAGGTGCCGTGGAGTTGTTCAACCAGAACAATCTAAACCCCGATACCTGGATGGAGATGGTAGCCTCCAAAGGAGGAACCACCAGGGCCGCCTTGGACTCCATGGAAGACAATAATGTAAACGAATTAATCAAAGAAGCCGCCTTTGCAGCATTCGGTAGAGCTGTGGAACTAGGCGAAGAATACTAAAACATGTATAAAGAACTAGTGGTCATCAAAGTAGGTACAAATGTGATGACCAACAAAGACAACAGAATTGTAAGACCAGTGCTCAACAATTTGGTACAACAAATTGCAGAGCTTTACGAACGGGACATCATGACCATTTTGGTCTCCTCTGGATCGGTAATCGCCGGTAAAGAGGTTCTGGGAAAAGCCAAAATAAAGGATAAGACCCAACGTAGGCAAGTATATTCCGCCATTGGGCAACCCAGAATGATGAGGCATTATTATAACATATTCAACGATTACGGAATGAAGTGTGCCCAAGTGCTCCCAACAAAAAGGGATTTTAATCCTGGTGTGCACCGAGACAACATGATCAATTGCTTGGAAGGACTCCTTTCCGAAGGAGTTATCCCGATAGCCAATGAGGATGATGCCGTTTCCGTATCCATGTCCATGTTTTCGGACAATGATGAATTGGCCACCTTGCTGGCACAACTGATGAAGGCAGACAGACTTATCTTAATGACGGATATTGATGGCCTTTACGATGGACATCCAGAAAAAGCCGATTCCAAGGTAATCGACAAGGTCGAACCAAAAGAAGACTTGGATAAATATATAGAAGAAGGAAACAAACAAGAAGGCGAAGGCCGCGGTGGCATGGGATCAAAATTAAACTATGCCCAAAAAGCAGCAGCAGCCGATATTCCATCCTACATTGTAAACGGTAAACGAGATAACGTAATCTTGGATGTTGTAGAAGGAAAGAACGTAGGAACAGAAGTTTCAAAATAACAACAATGAAATTATTAAAAACAGATTTAAAAAATAAAGTATTACAAGATATGGAGCGGATCCTTGATGAAAATCGGGACGAATTGCTCCAAGCAAACAAAAAAGATCTAGACGCATTCAACCGCGATGATCAGGCGTTGTACGATCGTTTGGTGGTGGACCAAAAGAAAGTGGACCAAATGATTCAGGCCGTAAAAGAAGTTCGCGTGCAAGATGATCCCGTTAACAAAGAAATCTCCACAAGGGAATTGGACAACGGGCTCAAAATCATCAACAGGACGGCACCTTTTGGTACGATAATGATTATTTACGAGTCTCGCCCCGATGTAACCATTGAGGCAGCCGTACTTGCATTTAAGGCCAATAATAAAATATTGCTAAAGGGAGGTAAGGAAGCTTACCATAGCAACAAGGCCTTGGTTAAGTTCTGGCATCAAGCCTTGACCGAAAATGGTCTATCCAAAGATTATATCCAGTTTATGGAGATGGACAGGACCCAAACGCAGGAGTTCCTAAGGAACCCTGACCAAGATTTGGACCTTATCGTGCCCCGTGGAGGTGAGCGTTTAATCGCTTTCGTAAAAGAACATGCCAAATGCGCAGTGTTGATCAGTGGTAGGGGAAACAATTTCCTATATGTGCACAAAGAGGCCGATTGGGAAAAAAGTTTAAAAGTGATTTTAAATGCAAAAACCCACAAGATTTCGGCCTGTAATGCCTTGGACAAAATTTTAATAGACACTCAAATTGATGGTTATGAGGACAAGCTGAAGGAATTACAGCAAGTACTTACGGCCAACAATGTATCCATAATTGTGGACGATGAAGTCAAAAAAACATTGACGAATGAGGATACCATTACAGATGAATCCATTTGGCAAGAAGAGTTTTTGGCCATGAAGTGTGTAATTGGTGCCATCGACAATATCGAAGAGGCTATGGATAAAATCAACAAGAACTCTGGAGGGCACTCAGCATCCATAATGACGGAGAACAATAGCGTAGCCAAAACGTTCATGGAAAATGTGGACTGTGCTGCGGTATACCAAAACGCATCCACCCGTTTCACCGATGGTGGACAAATGGGCGTTGGTGCCGAGCTGGCAATCAGTACGGACAAATTGCACCATCGAGGCCCATTGGGACTGAAGCAATTAGTTACCAACAAATACTATGTATTTGGCGATGGGCAAATCAGGGTATAACCTATATACTATATCAAACTACAAAGGGAGGCCACTGGTCTCCTTTTTTTCATAATGTCCATCCAGCAAGGTCTGAAACTTTATTTTATTATCAAATTTCAAGGTATTTATTGGTAGTTTTTTAAGAAAATCTCTAGATTTATTACTTAAAATATATAAAATATGGGAAAATTTGAGATTAACACGGATAAAGCCGGAAAGTTCAGGTTTAATTTAAAAGCTGGAAATGGCCAAGTTATTTTGAGCAGTCAAGGGTACACCACCAAATCTGCTTGCGAAAATGGTATCGAATCTGTAAAAAAACATTCACAGGACGATGATAATTTTGAAAGAAACACAGCGAAAGACGGCAGTCCTTACTTTAACCTAAAAGCATCCAACGGACAAGTTATCGGAAATAGCGAAATGTATTCCAGCGATTCTGCTATGGAAAATGGCATTGCATCCGTCAAAAAAAATGCTCCAGACGCATCAGTGGAAGAAATTTCCTAAAAAACTGGTATCATTTTACAACGATTAAGACAGCCTGAAAGGGCTGTTTTTTTTATGCCAAACTTTCATCCACCAATTCAAATGGGCCATTCATTGGTTCAAACAGGCCATTCGTTAATTGGGCACCTTAAATCCCATTTATTGATTCTATGTTTGTCATGCAATAGCGTTAGTGCATATTGATAAGCAAGGTCAATTTAACGCATGCACAGATAGCAATTCACTTTTGACGACTGTTGGTCATAAAAGTGTTTAGTTTAGTTGAGGTTTCCGTTACGCCAAGGAACTACAAAAGTTCCTTGGTTGTAATGGTTTTTTTATTTAGAACCTACCCCCTCTCCATAATTTATTAATCCAGAGAATTATTTGTTTGTTCAGATAACCATGAAGACCTCATATTTCGGCAAAAAAAGGGGCTTCAAAAAAACCTAGATAAACTCAACTAGCCCATCCGTCAATTCAAAACCCTCATCCATGCATTGGTCCCTTCAAAATCCATTCATATGTATTCTCTTTGGAATCGATTCAAAATAAAAATTAATAACCCTTGCCCTTTTCAGGTCTTAAAAATTTAAAAACATGATTTCAAAGAATACTTTCCTGAGTTTGGTCCTACTCTTATTCACGTACGTGCTATCTGCACAATCTTACGTAGGCTTTTTGGAGGACAATTACAATGGTGTACATGGAATAATTTCCAACCCGGCCAACATTGCCGACTCCAACCTTAAAATGGATGTGAACATTTTTGGCTTTAGCGCACTTTATGCGAACGATTACATAGGCTTTAACCTAGGTGATGCCTTTGGTAATGCAAGTGAAGCTTTTGATAACGCCGAAACATTCCCGACAAACAATAACTTTTTAGCCTTTAACGTGGATGTAATGGGTCCATCGGTAATGCTAAGTATGAGCAAAAAACACTCGTTGGCCATTTTCACAAGAGGAAGGGGTATCTTCTCCGTAAACGATATCAACGGGAACCTTTTGGAAAAAGAAGGTGGTTACGACGAAGGTGAGGATTTTTCCCTTGTTGAAGATGATATGTCAAGTTCATTTAGTGCGTGGGGCGAAATTGGAGCAACCTATGCACGTGTTCTTCTAGATGACAAGGAGCATTTCCTTAAAGGAGGTGTATCGGTCAAGTATATTCAAGGTCTAGCCAATGCATATATAAACGGCACGGACATTTCTGTAGATTATAATTCCACCACCGAAGAAGTTACTACCACCGGAGAGCTACGTTACGGCAGTACGGGAGAAGTGAGTGAAGAGGGAAATTTGGGAAATGTATTCGAATCTGGCGCAGGTAATGGCCTTGGAGCAGACCTAGGGTTTGTATATGAATGGCGTCCCAACCACGCCGAATTCACTAAATTAAAGAGTGATGGTACAACCGTGGTCAATCGTGGGGTGAACAAATACAAAGTAAAACTTGGCATTTCAGTTACCGATATAGGAACAATTGGTAATGTAGATGGCATTGACAGGATATATAACTTGAACAAAACCCAAGATGCCAATAATTTTGATGGCGATGTGCTAGAAGAAGCCCTCATCGACAATTTTGAAATAATCGGAGAAAGAACGTCCGTAAGTTATACCCTTCCAACTGCATTGCACACCAATGTGGATTGGAACGTAGCTTCCAAACTATATATGAACTTTAACGGGGATATGTCCTTGACTCCTAAAAACGGTGTCAATATTGGCCGAATCATTAATCAATATAGACTCACACCTAGATTCGAAACCACTTGGTTGGCTGTTTATTCACCTTTGAGCATTATTGAAGGGGGTACGTTTCAGTGGGGAGCCGGATTAAGATTGGGGCCCATTTATTTAGGTTCTGGGTCCATCCTATCTTCTCTGGTGGGCGAAAACACCAAAGCTCTGGACCTTTATGCAGGACTTAAAGTTCCTCTTTATCATAATAAATTGAAGGATAAGGACAATGATGGCATCATCAACCAAGAGGACAGATGTCCCGAAATTGCTGGGCCAGTGGAAAACCAAGGTTGCCCATGGGAAGATACCGATGAAGACGGGGTTTTGGATAAAGATGATGATTGTCCAGAAGTTGCCGGGCCTGAAGAAAACAACGGATGCCCTTGGAAAGACACCGATGAAGATGGTATTTTGGACAAGGACGATGAATGTCCAGAAGTCGCAGGACTCAAAGAATTTAACGGATGTCCCGACACCGACTCAGATGGTATCGAAGACCGAAACGACCGTTGCCCCCAAACACCTGGAACAATCGAATACAACGGATGCCCCGATACCGATGGCGACACCATTCCCGATGTGGACGACCTATGTCCAAAAGTTGCAGGCACCGTAGCCAACAATGGTTGCCCGGAAGTAACCGCCGAAGTTCAAAAACAGTTGAACGATTACGCTAGAACTATTCTGTTCGATACCGGAAAAGCTACCATCAAGCCGGAATCCGTTTCCGTGATGGTCGATATCCTCCAAATATTGAATGAATATCCAAATGCCAAGTTTACCGTGGAAGGACATACCGATAGTGTGGGCAGTAACACCACTAACCAAAACCTATCGGAAGCTAGGGCCAACTCCGTACGCGATTTCTTGATCAACGAAGGAATATCCGGCAGCAGATTATCTGCTATTGGTTACGGAGAAGATAAACCAATTGCATCGAATTCAACAAAACTTGGAAGACAACAAAACAGACGAGTAGAAATCAATTTGATTAAATAAAACCATCCTACCCATATTTTCAATTTGATTCATAGAGCAAAGGTTTGGTGTAACTCAGTTGTTCTTAAATAATCGGGATGGCAGATCCGCCAAGTGTATCTTGGCGGATCTTTTATTTAAACAAGTAAAATCTTACAAAAATCAGGTTTTTAGCAATAAGTGCTTTTTTCACTCATTGATCCAAATGGGGCATCCGTCAATTGGAACCCACCATAGGTGAATTCATGCCTAATTCTTATCTAATTAGTCCTTTAATTTATACTACCAAATCTATTTCTTGATCGGCCCCACCAAGAAATCTTAGTAAAACTTAACTCTTATGACTAAACTTCTACTTAGTTCCATTTTCCATGCATTGAAATTATTTCAAGTGCAAAATAAGCCCTATAACATATTCCAAAATCAAAAATATTTGGTATTCAACACACCAACAAAGTGGTTGGCGCTGCTATTAATTCTGTTTAGTAGTGGACAAATATCTGCCCAGACTGATGAAATCGACACCTGGTTCAGGGCCGGGAAAGGGATAAATTCCCCAACGGACGGAATCCCCTTTGCCGATCCCAATCCAGCTCCACCTGCGGACGGAACACCTGTGAACATTTGGTACGATATTGTATACAATTCCCAACAAAATGCAGTTCCCCATCCATTGCCCGCCAATTATAGTTTAGATCCCTTGGCCCCACCCCCAAACCATGGTTTTGACTATAACTTGCCCAATAGTGGGGTAACTTACCCCCTGTTCCTCACCCCAGCAGGCTCCATTCCTGGACTACCCACTTTGCGAAGAAACAACATAGACAACATCAATTTTAATCCAGTTGTCCAATTCGATGGAAGTGGTAACGGACAAGCCCTACACTTTAGAATGGTCAATCGTGAAGATCTTACGGTTTTTGTGGTTTTCAAGGCATTGGGCGCTGGGAACTCCGCAGAGACCCAACGATTGCTCTTTGGGGGAGACGTGGATGTACAGCATGTTTCCGGCGTTGTGGATAATTGGAAAACAAACCTTTCATTAGGAATATCCGACGGTAATACAATATCTGTGGGAAGAACATGGAGAGGTGATGATGGGCCGGGAGGCCCCCCGTATTATCAAAGTGGAACTATAGATCTTCAAGGAGAACCGGCCATAGGTACACTGGTAAGATCGGCAACACTTGGTTCCGAAACGTTGACAGCCTACGCGAATGGAATATTAGAGTTTTCTGACCCACGTACTCATATCCTAGCAGAAAATGAACTCTTTGAGTTTTATCGTTTGGGCAAACATTTTAATAGTAACGATCCAAATAGGAATCTCACGGGAGATATAGCCGAAGTCTTGGTTGCAGATCTTGCCCTTGGTAACCTTGAAAGGCAGAAGGTTGAAAGCTATCTTGCCATTAAATACGGTATCACTCTCAATGCTGGAGGTCCTCTAGGAAGCATAAATGGAAATGATGGCTATAATTACCTTGCCGCCGACGGAACTGTTATCTGGCAAGTGGACCCAACCTATAAGCATGATATCGCAGGTATAGGTAAGGATAAATACCACGATAATGCAAATGCTGGGACCATCGATCTACGTTATAACCAAGATCAGCGAATCTCAAAAAGTGCCAATGCTGATGCTATCGTTACCATTTCTACAAATACTGATTTCAGCACTGATAATTTAGATTTGTCAAGGACCGAAGTAGATGGTTTTTCATTTTATAGTTATAGACATAACTATTTAATATGGGGAAACAACGATGCTACCATCAATGAAATAGCCTCAGAATTGCCCACCGATATCATTAAGAGACTGGGTCGTGAATGGAGAGTTCAAGCAGTACGATCGGCCGGTACTAATCCAATCACCAATGTAAGTGTTCGTGTAGACCTTTCTGGCTCTGATATTTTGACCAATGCATGTGACCTGAAACTTCTTATCGATACCGACACCGATGGTGACTTTACAACTGGTACTATAACGCGTGTAACTGCTACAAGCGTAGATGGTTCAGGTAATGTATATTTTGATAATGTAACCTTCAACCATCTTGAAGTTTTTACCATTGGCTATGAACAAGAAGCCCCTATACTAGATTCTATTGATAATGTAACAGATTGTGAATCATATGAGCTTCCTTCGATTAATGGTACAAATCTTACTGGGAATGAAGCCTATTATGATGCTTCTGGAGGTCCTAGCAGCGGTGGAACAAAATATCTTCCAGGAGATATTATCACAAACGGCATCACACTTTACGCTTATGATGAAACAGGTGGAGCTCCCAATTGTTTTGATGAAGTAAGCTTTAAAGTGGACATCAACACAGCTCCGGACGCAGGCGAAAATGGCGTCATAGCCATCTGCACGGGCACAGGGGCCGCAACGGACCTGTTCGGCGCTCTTGGCGGCACGCCCGATAACGGGGGTGCCTGGAACGATGACGATTCAT